>JBKJTK010000139.1:0-3359 GCA_046590875.1 Chiayiivirga sp. | reverse complement strand
ACGCGTTGAGATCATTGAAACGTACTCCGGGCTTCACGCTCGCCGTAATCCTCAGCCTCGTCCTGAGCGTCGCCTCGGTCGGTTCGATGTTTGCCATCGTGTACGGCGTGCTGCTTTCCCCGCTGCCGTACGGGGAACCGGATCGCCTGGTCAGCATCCGTCTCGAGGCGCCAGAATCAGGCGTCATTCGGCAGCCGCCGGCGCTACAGGTTACCTACGCCCAGCTTGCGCAAACCCTCGACGGCGTCGCCTTCTACCGAACCGGTAGCACCAATGTCTGGACCGAGGGCAACGACGATGCTGCCCAGAGCGTCATCGCGACCTGGGTCACCGCGTCGATGATGCCACTGCTCCAGATCCCTCCGTTGCTCGGTCGCTCGTTTACGCCCGAGGAGGAGCTACGGGGCGGACCGAACGCCGTCATCCTGAGCGAGTCCGAGTGGCGAAGCCGCTTCAATGCGGCGCCGGATGTCATCGGAAAGACGCTGATGGTCAACAGCGTTGCGCGCGAAATCATCGGCGTCATGCCGGCACGGTTCGCC
Organism: Chiayiivirga sp.; assembly: GCA_046590875.1. GTDB lineage: Bacteria > Pseudomonadota > Gammaproteobacteria > Xanthomonadales > Xanthomonadaceae > JALCLA01. The sequence goes on along the minus strand of JBKJTK010000139.1, from coordinate 2,817 downwards.
TTCCCGCTTTACAACGACGAGACGCGCGTATGGCTTCCGGCCAAGCGCATCGACAACTCGACCGTCGGCGACTTCGCGTACGCGGGTGTGGCGCGCCTCGCCCCGGGCGTCACCGTCGAGCAAGCGCAACGCGAACTCGCCGCGGTGTTGCCGAGGATGGCGGAGTCGTTCCCGCGCCTCGAATCCACGCCTATCGACCGCGCCAGAGGCAATCTGTCACAGCGTTCAACCGCGACGTGGATTGCGGATGTCCGACCGACGCCGGTCGTGGTTCCGTTGCGCGACGAGATCACGGGCGGAATCGCACGCACGCTTTGGATATTGGCCGCGGCGGCGGCGCTGGTACTACTCGTTGCGTGGGCGAACGTGGCGAATCTCTTGCTGATTCGCGCCGACGGCCGTCAACCCGAGCTTGCCGTCCGCGCCGCGCTCGGCGCCAGTCGTCTGCGCACGGCCACCCATTTCCTCGCAGAAGCGATGCTGCTCGGAGTGACGGCCAGCGTCCTTGCGCTGCTCTTGATGGTCGGTGCCGTCGAGTCGCTCGTGGCCTTCGGCCCGGCCGACGTGCCTCGGCTCGCGGAGCTCGGCGTCGGACTGCCAACCGTGGCGTTCACGGTGCTGATCACGATCGTAGGCGTGATCGTGTGCGCCGCCGTGCCCGCGGGTCGATTCTGGCGAGCAAGTCTGTCGCGCAACCTGCGTGAAGGCGGGCGCAGCGCGTCGACAGGAAAGTCCCGGCTTCGGGTGCGCGCGGCCATCACCACGCTTCAGATCGCTGTGGCGCTGGTCGTGACGATCGGATCGGCCTTGCTGCTGCGCACCGCTTACGGCCTGTACCAGGTGCATCCGGGGTTCGCGACCACGCACGTGACGACGCTGCGGACCCAATTGCCTTCTGCGCGCTATGACGCCTCGGCCTCTGTCGCGTTCTACGCGCGGTTGACCGAGCAGGTGCGCCAACTGCCGTCCGTCCAAAGCGCGGGCCTGACGATGAAGGTCCCGCTCGGAGGCGGCACAGCCCTCGAGCAGACGTTTCGAATCGGCCTCCAGGGACGAACGCATTCGCTGCCCGTCAATGTTATCGACGATGGATACTTCGCGGCGATGTCGATTCCAGTGATCGCGGGTCGTAGCTTCCGCCGCCTCGAACTGGAACGGGGCACCGATATCGTCATCAGCCGTCATGCCGCAGCGACGCTCTTCGGCGATCCGTTGGGCACGATGTCGGTGGGAAAGCGATTGACGCTCGCGAATTCGACAGCGCAGTACAACGTCGTCGGAGTCGTCGGTGACGTACGCGACCAGGACCTCTCGACGCCGCCTTCGGCTATGGTCTACCGGCCACTGGTCGCGCCGAACGACCCGAGTGTCGAACCGACTGCCCGAGGAAACATGGCACTCGTGGTGAGATCAAGCGAACCGGCCGGCGCGATCGCGGCGGCGATCCGACGCAGCGTGCAAGCACTCGACCCCACCGTCGCCATCTACAACGTCGAGACGATGGACGAGGTGGTACGCGCCTCGACGGCGCGGCTTTCACTGGTGCTCGCGTTGATGACGGCGGCTGCGGCGATCACTTTGGTGCTTGGCATGATCGGCCTGTACGGCGTGATGTCGTACATGGTCGCCCTCCGCGCCCGCGAGTTCGGCGTTCGCCTCGCGATGGGAGCGGACCCGAAGCGAATCGCGCGCCTCATCGCCACGCGCGGGCTGGTGCTGACCGCCAGCGGCGTCGCTGCCGGCCTCGTCCTGTACGCGCTGACGGCACCGTTCCTGCGGGTGTTTCTTTTCGGTGTCACGGTGACGGACCCGGTGACGCTGGTGGGGGCAACATTCGTATTGCTGGCCACCGCGTCGTTCGCCAGCTGGCTACCCGCGAGGCGAGCCGCGCGTGTTGATCCAGCGCAGGCACTTCGAGCGAATTAGGCCTGCTCGATAGTCGAGCGCGTGGTTTGCAAGCAATACTCCTACGCTCCAACGCCTGTCCTGACCCAATGCTCGCCCCTTGCGTCGGATTCCCATCCGCGCGAGCCTGTCGGATATCGCCACGCAAGGGGCACTGGCAATGCATCAACATGCGATCCGAAACGCAGCCATCGGGGGGCTGCTTGCGCTCGTGACGCTGTTCGCGCCGCAACTGCATGCGATCAATCTCGATCCGGACATGGATGAATTGCGCCAGGAAGCGTACGCGCAGTACAGCCGCTGGATTACCAGTCGCGATGTCGAGAAGCGCCGCATGGCGGCCGATGGCCTCGGTGGTCACGCCGAACAAGCTGGCGCCGTTGCATTGCTCGTCGCCGCGCTGCCGGACAAGGACCCCGACGTGCGACGCCTCGCGGCACACTCGCTTTGGAAACTGTCCGACGATGACGTCGATATCGCGGCGGCGCAAGTCGCGCTGCGCGCGCGCCTTGAGGATTCCTCGCCGGCCGTGCGGGTCAATGCCGCAGGCGCGCTCGAAGCCTCGGGCGTCGCCGCGGCCGACCTCGTCGCCGCCCGCCGCAGCGTGCTACAGGCCGGCGACTGGTTTGACATCGCACTCGCGGCGCGCGACCTGATCGACGCAACCGATGGCGTAGAACTGATCGAGCCCTTGTTGCGGGCCATGCGCGAGACGCCGGGCAGCGACAATGACGACCGTTTCGATGCCGCCGATGTCTTGCAGCCGTTGGTGAAGGCGCACGGCGCACGCGTTGCACCTGGACTGATGCGCGCGCTCGACGATCCTGAGCTGGATCGCGTCGCGCTGCTAGAAGCGCTGGGCCACGTCGAACCCGCACCGGGCGACTGGCAAGCGACGCTGCTGCGGCTGAG
>JBKJTK010000043.1:0-3037 GCA_046590875.1 Chiayiivirga sp. | reverse complement strand
AGATCAAAATGGATTCCAGCGTTCGCTGGAATGACGAGCAGATTTTGGACTCCCCATGTCCCTGCGCAAGAAACTCGCCACGTTCGGCTTCGAGTCCAACGACGACTACGAGTTCGCCCTGCGCTGCCTGTTCGAGGTCGAACTGCCGCACTTGCGTGTACTGCAGGTCGATGGCGCCGGCGGCCGGCGCAAGACCGCATTTGCCAATGCGCTGGCTCATGCACTCGCCTATCCGCACATCCTGTATCACGACTTTAGCCGCGAACAAGAACCGCCCGCCCCGCAGCCGGTGTTGCTGGAGGACGGCACGCTGGGCGCGCCCGAGCCCGGCGCGACACCCTTCGATCGTGCAGTGACGGAGGCCTGCGCGTATTCGGAAGGCGCGCGCACCATCCTGATCCTCGACCAGGTGCAGGCCGCAGATTTTGCGGACCACATCCGCGTCTACCACTTCGCCAGCTCGCGCGAGTGGGACGGCGTCGCCGGCACCGTGCGCGCGAATCCTCGCAACTTGTTGCTGGTCTTGATCTCCGAACAGCCGCTCTATCACTCGCTCGCCAAGATCAGCTACCGGATCTGGACCGACGCGCAGCGCGCCTACCTCGACTACCGACCCGAGGATTATGGTCTGGGTCCGGATGCGCAGGCGTTGTTCGCGGCACTCGCGACGCTGTTCGAAGCGGCCAATGCGTCGCCGACCCCGAGCGAATTCGAGCGCCTGCTGCAGGACCTGTTGCATCGCGTTCGCAGCGAAGACCAACTGCGCCAAGCCCTGTTCGGCTGGACCGAAGGAGTGGAACGGGCACGGTTGTACGCGCCGGAAGTTACCTTGACGCTGCAAACCACGATCGATGTGCTGGCGCGCTATCTGGGGCACGACCAAGTAGAGATGTAAGGCGGAGTTTCAGTTACCAGTTGCGGTGGCCAGAAAACCGGAAGTGTCGCGAGCCGTGGACTTTCTGGCCACTGGAACTGCTCTCAATGCTGTTCACTTAAACCGTTCGTGGTGAGGTATCGAACCACAACAGCCCGAAACTTCAAGGCTGCGCCCTTCGATACCTCAGGGCGAACGGAATTCGGAAGGCCTAACTGAACAGTATTGGAACTGCTCTTCAAACGGCGCTACTCCCTCTCTTCCCGCCAATGCCTTGCGCCGAGGAAGACCACCCGCAACTGCCGCACGAAATTTTCGACCTGTTCGTGCTCCTGCCTCGGCTGCCCCTTCGGTACATCGAGGATGTCGGACGCGGCATTCAACATCGTGGTGACGACCAGCCCACAGATCATCTGCAGGGTTGTGCTGGAAAGATCCGGCAAGGTGCCCAGGGCGCGCAGATCCTGCGCCATCTCCGCAGCGAAATGGCTTTCCTCGCTGCGGATAGCCTGTCGGATCGTGCGCGAACCGCCGCCGCGCTCGCCGGCGATGAAGCGGAACACGAGGCTGCGCTCCTCGACGAAGCGTTTGTAAATCAGCACCGAGCCACGCAGCATGTCGGTCGGAGGAATGCCGTCGCGGCGCGCCTCGCGCAACAGGCGCCGCAACGTGACGCCGCCCATCTCCACCAACGCAAGCCCAAGCTCGTCCAGATCCCTGAAGTGGCGATAGAACGCCGCCGGCACCACGCCTGCCACGCGCGTGATCTCGCGCAGGCTCAACGAGGTGTAGCTGCGCCCGTCTCCGATCAGGGCCAGGGCAGCCTCGACCAGCCGCTGCCGGGTACGCTCCTTGCGCTCGACTCGCGTGCCCGGAGCGTCCGCTTCGGGTCGCGACGGCACTGATTTGGTCGGGGGCAAGATGCTCTCCGGACGCAGAAGACGTCCCATTGGATGAACAGAGAGTATAGGCGCTAGCCCAGAATCAGGCCCGAAATCCCCTGCTGAACGACTTGGAGTTGAAACTCTAGTGAAATGAAGTGAACATATGTTCACTGTAACTTTCGGCTCCAGCATGTCCCTTCATCCCGCCACCGTCCCGTCCCGTGTCGCCCGCGCCCGCCGCTTCTGGCGCCATCCGATCTTGGCGCCCTTCAACAACCTGCAGGCGTGGGATCGCTTGACCTCGGTGGTGAGCCCCCTTTGGTCGCTGGCGGAAACGCGCGCCCGGGTGGTGCGGGTGGTGGACGAAGCACCCGCGGTCCGCAGCGTCTGGCTCAAACCCAATGTGCGCTTCGGCCGCTTCCGCCCCGGGCAGCATGTGCTGCTGGAACTCGAGCTTGACGGCGTGCGCCACGCTCGCTGCTTCAGCCTGTCGCACGCGCCGCGCGCCGATGGCCTGCTGCGCCTGACGATTAAACGCAAGGATGACGGCCCGGTGTCGACCGCCGCGCATGCCCTGGCGCCGGGACAAATCGTGCGTCTGAGCCGCGCCCAGGGCGACTTCGCGCCGCGGGATCCCTCACGCAACCTTTTGCTGATCAGCGCCGGAAGTGGCGTCACGCCGATGCTATCGGTGTTGCACGGGCTGGCCGCAGCCGGCTCGATCCGCGACGTGGTGGTACTGCACAGCGACCGCAGCGCCGCCGATACGATCTTCGCGCAGGAGCTGCAACAACTCGCGAGTGCGCAGCCAGGGTTGCAACTGCACCTGCAGACGACGCAGTCGCAAGGCCGAATGAACGCGCAACAAATCGCGCAGCACGTCCCGGATTGGGCCGAGCGCGAAACCATGTTGTGCGGCCCGGATGGTTTCATGCGGATGGTCGAAACGATGTACGCCGACGCCGGCTGCGACGCGCTGCTGCAAAGCGAAAGCTTCGGGCGCCGGGCCGCACCGATAAATCCTGACGCCGCCGAGCACACCGTCACCTGCGAAAACACGAAACAAGTGTTCACGGTTCAGGCTGGGCAAAACCTGCTGGTCGCGGCCGAAGCGGCCGGCCTGCAGCCGCGCTTCGGTTGTCGCCGCGGCATCTGCCGCACCTGCCAGTGCCTCAAACGCAGTGGCACGGTCACCAATCTGCTCACCGGCCAAGTATCGAGTCCGGGCGAAGAACTGATCCAGCTCTGCATCTCGACGCCGCAAAGCGCGCTCGACCTT
>JBKJTK010000426.1:0-6184 GCA_046590875.1 Chiayiivirga sp. | reverse complement strand
GGCTATCTCGCCAAGACCAGTGCCGATGACGAGCTGCTGCAGGCGCTGGATGCGTTGGTGCGCGGCGAGGCGTATCTCGGATTGTCGTTCCGCTCCGGCTTCGACGCGATCGACCCGGATCGCGACCCGACCTTTCCCGAACTCACCGCACGTGAACTGCAAATCGCGCATGCGCTGGTGGCAGGCGAAAATGTCCGCAGCATTGCGCTTCTGCTTCGAATGAGTCGCAAGACCGTCTACGTTCACCGCAGCAGCCTGCTCGGAAAACTAGGCCTTGCCTCGGATGTCGAACTGGTGCGTCTGGCGCGGCAACGCGGAATGATCGCCGTGGCGTGAGTCCTGATTGGCGGAAGGAAGGTCAGGCCTGCTTCAACATCCCCACGGCCACCAGCCGCCACCCTGCGCATAGCGATCCGCGGCGCGCTCGAACCGATTGCGCGCCGAGATGCCGCCGCAAATCGCATACAGCGGCAGGAACAGCGGACCGAACAACAAATACTGGTAGACGTGCGCGCGTTCGTGATCCCCCAGACGCACCGGCGTGTCGAAGGCCGCGGGCGACATTTCGGCGCGATGCGCACAATTGGCGCGTTGCGCATACGTCATGCAGCGCTGGTCGAGCGAGTCCCCGGTGTGCAGGATCACCTGCCCCAGCGTCAACGCCCCGCCGGGACCCCAGGGATAGCGATGGAACACCAGCGCGCCGTCGGAAAACCGCGGATTGGCGCCGCCCAACATCCCCACTACGCCGAGCACAACGCCCAGCAGGGTGTTGGGCACGGTCCACAGCGCGCCAAGTCCAAGCAACAGCCAAAGCAGCGGACGATTGATCAAAGGGGCACGAGCTGCTGCGCACACAGACCGGAAGAAAAATCGCCTGCGGCAATCAACTTTACCGCGACCGTGCCTTGAGCCAGTCGTGGATCGCGCTCGGCACTTCGCGTTGGGCGCGGCTGGAGACGTAGATTCCGATGTGCCCGCCCTTGAAGCTGACCTCGGTGTAATCACGCGTTCCGACCAGCCCCTTCAAGGCACGCGATGCGTCCGGCGGTACCAGATGATCCTGCTCGGCGAAGATGTTCAATACCGGCGCGGTGATCGCTTTCAGATTGACCTCTTTGTCGCCGATCAATATGCCGCCGTTGATGAAGCCGTTGCCCTGATAGAACTGTTTGATGAACTGGCGGAAAGTTTCGCCGGCCTGGTCAGGGGAATCGAAGATCCACTTTTCCATGCGCAGGAAATCCTCGATCGCGTTCTTGTCGTCGAGGATGTCGGTGAGGCCGACGTACTTCTGCACGTTGAGCCGGAACGGTTTGAGCGTGAGGTAGCACCAGTTCATCATGTCGGCGGGCACATTGCCCAGCGTATCGACGAAAAGGTCGATGTCCAGATCCTGTATCCACTTCGACAACATGTTGTCAGGGGTGTGGAAATCCACCGGCGTGACCATCGTGATGAGGTTTTTCACCCTGTCCGGATGCAATGCCGTGTAGCAAAGCGAGAACGCGCCGCCCTGGCAGATGCCGAGCACGTTGATGCGTTCGACTTCATGGCGCGCGCGCAGGAAATCCACGCAACCACCAATAAACCGTTCGATGTAGTCTTCCAGGATCAGAAAGCGATCCGAGCCATCCGGATAGCCCCAGTCGATGATGTAGACGTCTTCCCCTTGCGCCAGCAGTCCCTTCACCAGCGAGCGGTCGTGTTGCAGGTCGACCATGTAGGGCCGGTTCACCAGCGCGTAGACGATCAACAGCGGCGTGCGTGCGCTTGTCGGCTTTTCGCCCTTGAACCGATACAACACCAGGCGACCATCGCTGTAGACCGCTTCCTTCGCGGTGGCGCCGTAGGTTACGTCTTCGACTTCGCGCAGGGTTTTCAGCCCGGCACTCAGTTTTTGCTGCATACGCATCGCCTCTTCGGCGATCTTCTGCGGCGACAGGTTCAAGGGTCCGTACATGATCAGCGCGCCTTCTTGCGGGTGGTGACGACGTTACGCGCAGTCTGCTTGTTCTTGCTCGTCGACAACGAGCGCACCACCGCGCGTGGTGCCACGACCTGCGGCAGGGTCTTGCGCGCCGCAGGCTTCGCACGCGTCGGACGAGCGCTACGTGATTTTGCCTTGGCACGCGGCGCCGGCTTTGCGGCGGCTTTCGTTGCAGGCTTCGCCGCGACGGGTCGCGGCGTCACGGTCACCTCGGCCACAGGCTTGGCGCGAATCACCGGAGCTGCACTTGCCAACTGCGCCTTCAGTGCACGAACCTCGCGTTCCAACGCTGCCAGCTTGCGATGCGAAGCGTTCACCTCACTACGGGAGGGCAGCCCCAGCAGCCCGGCGGCGCGCTCGACTTCACCCTGCACCCCGGCGCGTAGTCGCATCTGCGCATTGACGAATTCGCCGTAGACGCGGCTGTACTCCGGTGTCAACGCGACTTCGGCCCAGGCTTCCTCGGCCGCATCGATCCACAGGTCAAACAGCGCACGTGCAGATTCAATTTGACGACCGGGTTCCGAGCGTTCGGCCAGTTTGGTTTCGAAACGCGTGAACGCAAGCTTCGCTGCGCGCGCCAGTTGTCCGTTGTAATCATTCACGCGTTCCTGATACGCGATCTGCGCTTGCGCGAGGCGCTGCGATCGTTCCTGTTGCTCGCGTCCCAAGCCAAACGCCGGCTGGCCGAGCATCGCGCTGGTTTCACCTCGCAAGGCACCGAGGAACGGAGCCGCCTGCGCCAGCCAGGTCCCGACGCCTTGCGCATCCGCGCCACCCATGCGCTTGAACATATCCGCCACGGGATTGCCACCCGCGCCGCCGAGCATGTCGCTCCAGGCCTTGCTGATATCGGCCGGCGCGGCGTCGCGTCCGGCGAAGCCCGCCGACAACTGCTGCATGTTCCCGAACCAACTACCGGCCTGCGCGTTCATGCGCTCGAGAGCGGCGTCGATGTCCTCGCGACCTTGCCCGGCCAGTTGCGACCACCACGCCAGACCGTCCTTGAACGCGGGGTTCTGGAACGCGGGGTTCTGGAACGCGGGGATTGTCCCGGCACTCAACCCCTGCGGCTGCGAGAACCCCGCGAAGGCGTTCCAGTACTGACGGCTCAGGGCCTCGAAATCGCTCGCGGGATCAGGTTTCTTCGCGCTCATGCTGCCTCCGGAAATAGCCGTGGAATCATAGCATCGCGATAATGACGGCCCGTCGGCTCGTTGCGGGTCGCCGCCACGTATAACGCCATCACCTCGACCGAGAACTCATGTCCAATCACGATCCTGCCCTGCCGGTGCGCGAACCGATCCCACGTCACACCACACCGACGTGGGAAATGGAGTTGCTGATCTCGGGTGCCACGGTGTTCGCACTGTTGCAATTGCCCTCAGCGCTCGATGCCGGCCTGTATGCGTTGTTCCCGCGCTTCGACCGCGCAGCGGCCATGCTCATCCTGCTGCCCTGCGTCTACATCAAGAGTGCGGCCTATGCCTTGATCGTCACCTTCATTCTGCACTTGGCCACGCGCGGCTATTGGGTAGCCTTGGTCGGGCTGCGTTCGGTGTATCCCGCGGGCATCCGCTGGGAGGGATTGAAGTGGGGCCCGCATTATCTCAGCGCGATCCGCGAACGATTGGGATCAACCGACGAGTTGGTGGAACGCGCCGACAACCGCGCCAGCCAGGTGTTCGGTTTCGGCGTCGGTTTCGCGCTGTTGATGCTCGCGCCCTTGCTGATCATGATCGCCGTCACCCTGCTCGCGTATGCGATCCACTATCTGATCGGTGGACGCTACGACTGGTTGAATCTGTGGCATTTGCTGTTCGCGATTCTGTTCCTGCCGTTCGGCCTCGCGGTGCTCGTAGACCGGATGTTCGGCAAGCGTTTCGAACCCGGGAGCCGCATGGCGCGTGGGCTGAGGCGGTTTTTTCTCGCCTGCCTGCGCGGCGGATTCAGCAGTTTCACCAACTACCCAATGGTGATGTTCCTCAGCCAGTTCGGGCAACGGCGTGGCGGTGCCTTGTTGTCGGTGGCGATCTTGGTGCTGGTGATGATCAGCATCGCGCAGATGATGTGGGACGACGGCAGCGGCATCGGCAATTATCGACACCTCGGGACAGAAGAAATCGGCCACGAGCGCACCCTGAATCCCGATCATTACGCCGATCAACGCGGCAAAGGGGCGACGCTGACGCCGATTCCCTTCATCCCCTCGGAGGTCGTGCGTGGCGACTATCTGCGCGTATTCATTCCGTACCGGCCGGCTCGAGACAATCCGGCGCTCGACGAATCCTGCCCGCAAGCCGCGAAGGTCGGCACCGATGAAGCATCGTCGGTGGTGCTGGATTGCCTGGCCTTGCTCTACCCGCTGGCACTGGATGGCGTGACGGTTGCCGACCCGCGTTTCGACCGCGCTCAGGACCCGGTCAGCGGATTGCGTGGCGTGGTCGCGATGCTGAGAATCGCCGATCTTGCACCCGGTCGGCATCTGTTGGAGGTCGCGCGACCGCGTTCGCAGCAACGTGCAGCGGAAGAGGCCGCCGAGCCGCCATCGCGGATTCCGTTCTGGCGCTAAGGCATCGCTAGATTTTCGGCCGTGAGCGGCGCGATGCCGCCGCCCTCTTGAATGCGTGGTGTCGTCTTGATTTCGGCGCTCGCGGGCAAGGGTGCACCGTCCGCAATATGCGCCCACATCGCATCGAGCGCGCGATAGGCATACGGCAGCAGCGGAACATAGCGCCCCGCGAGCGGCGGCAATCCGAGGAAAGCGTCGAAGTGCTGCGCATTCGCGACGCGCCAGTAGCGCAGATCGCGTCCTTGCGCGATCGCCCATCGCGCATACGCGCCGCCGCTGAAGGCCTCCGGCACCAGCCCATCGTCAGCACCGTGGATCACGATCATCGGCAATCCATCACGCGGCAGCGAAGCTCGCGTGGCGTCTACGCCGGCGCGCAGTGATTTCGCCAGCGCTTCATCGCCTTCCCACAACGCGCGCAAGCAGTGCAGGCTGTCGTCACCCGGTAACGACGCGTCGAACAATCCGACGCCGGCGCCCGGCGGAACGCCCGAGGCATCTGACCACCACGCCGCGCGTTCCTCGTCGGTGGCTGCACGCGGTTTGCCTTGCGCGCCGATCGCAGCGTAGGCGAAACCGCAGGGCATTGTGTCTGCTGGGCTGCGCGTGTAGGCCGAAGCATAAGCCGCGCCCACCGCGCGCCACATGTCGAAAGCCACGGTGATCGCGCCGGCCTCGATCGCGCCATCGCTCCAGCCGCTGGCATGCAGGCGATCCAGCGCATCCTGCGCCTGAGCCTGGATCCTATCGCCCTTCAACCAACCGAGCGCGCTTAGGCTGGCGCAACGTTTCAGTGCCTCGGGCGAAGGCTTACCGCCCGGTCGCGCAAAGGCAACCGCATCGTAACGCGAATGCAGCAACGCGCACGGCATGGTGAGTGCGGCTTCGGTCGCGTAGTCGTAGAGCGGCCGGCCGCCCTCGCCCGGCCAGACATTCGGCGCGATCACCACCACACCGTCGAGCCATTCCCCTTCAGAATTTTCACTTTCAGCATCGGCATCCTCCCGTTCGGCCGCACGCAAGACGGCGCCGCCACCGTTCGACAGTCCCGTCGCGATCACACGCGTGTTCTCGAAAGTGAACGGCGCCTCGTGAGGTCGGGCGAGCGACAACGCATGCAGGCCAAACTCGGCGGCTTGTTTCACGTGCCGGCCCCAATCGGCTTCCGGATTGTCGCGCGAGTGGGCGTGCTTGTAAGCGATGCGCGACGGTGCCTTCGAGGTCGAAGCAGGTGCGAACGCGGCTTTGGTTGACGCTTCGCTTGCTTCAACGCTCAACGTACCGTCGAGTGCATGCCGTTTGGCTTGACCTGGTTCGATCCAGTCGGTACCTGCCCCCTTGTCGGTGTAGGCAACCGCGCATCCGCGCGGCAATCCCCAGGCACCGGCGAGCGAGATCGCGCCGTAAATGCCACGCGAACCCGATGAAGCGGTGACCACCAGGCAGCGCTTGTCGGCATCGAAGTCATCCGGCACCTGCAGCATCACGCGATGCGGCTGTTCCGCGTCCGGCAGGCGCATGAGTGCGTGGAACTCACGGCCCGGCACCGCGACCAGCGATCCGTACAACTCGCCATAGCCGCCGCCCGGCGCCAGATCCGCGATGCCGCGCCAGTTGGTCCA
>JBKJTK010000107.1:0-6715 GCA_046590875.1 Chiayiivirga sp. | reverse complement strand
CCTCTGGCGCGCTGAAAACAACGATCAAAGGCGTAGAACCATGAACAAGCTCCTGCAGGAATTTGAAGCCGAACAGATGCAGCGCAAGCTGCCGGATTTCGGCCCAGGCGACACCGTTGTCGTCAACGTGAAGGTGAAGGAAGGCAACCGCGAGCGCGTCCAGGCCTATGAAGGCGTGGTGATCGCCAAGCGCAACCGCGGCCTGAATTCGGCCTTCACGGTCCGCAAGATTTCGCACGGCACCGGCGTGGAACGAGTGTTCCAGTCGTATTCGCCGGCGATCGACTCGGTGCAGGTGAAGCGCCGCGGCAAGGTTCGCGCCGCCAAGCTCTACTACCTGCGTGGACTCGAAGGCAAGGCTGCCCGCATCAAGGAAGACCTGGGCGCCCGCAAGACGACCAGCTGAGAATTTCTCAGGTCAAGCCCAAACAACGGCCGCGAAAGCGGCCGTTGTTGTTTCCGGGGTTCGAGGAATCGACATCGCGGCGAAGGTAGCGCCTTGAAAATGGCTTTAACGTGCCTATTTCGACAACACCGCTACTGTTGCCGAGAGTTCCATGTCTGCCACCGCCGAATCCTTCGAGTTCCAGGCCGAAGTGCAGCAAGTGCTGCGCCTAGTGATTCATTCGCTGTACTCGCACAAGGACATCTTCCTGCGCGAGTTGATTTCGAACGCGTCGGATGCCTGCGACAAACTGCGCTTCGAGGCGCTGCAGGACGCATCGCTGTTTGGCGATCAACCCGATCTGCGTATCGATCTATCCTGGGACAAGGTCGCGCGCACGCTGACCTTGCGCGACACCGGCATCGGCATGAGCCGCGCCGAACTGATCGACAATCTCGGCACCATTGCGCGTTCCGGCACGCGCCAATTCCTCGATGCCTTGAGCGAAGGTCAGAAGGCCGACGCCAACCTGATCGGTCAGTTCGGGGTTGGGTTCTACTCGGCCTTCATTGTCGCCGACCAGGTCCGCGTCACCAGCCGCCGTGCCGGCAGCGATGACGCCTGGACCTGGGCCTCGAGTGGCGACGGCCGCTACACGCTGGAGCCGACGACCGTCGCCGCGCGCGGCACAGAGATCGTCCTGCATCTAAAGGCGGACGAGGATGAGTATCTTGATAGCTGGAAGTTGCGCTCGCTGATCCGCACCTATTCCGATCACATCGGGTTTCCGATCCGCTTGCCAGTGGAGAAGGAGGGCAATCCGACCGGTGATTTCGAAACCGTCAATCAGGCGGCTGCGCTGTGGACGCGCCCGAAATCCGAAATCACGGACGACGAATATCAGGCTTTCTACAAGCACGTCAGTCACGATTTCAACGATGCCGTGACCTGGACCCACAACCGCGTGGAGGGCAACCAGAATTTCAGTTCCTTGCTGTACCTGCCGGCGAAGGCGCCGTTCGATTTCCAGATGAATCGCGACGAACGCAAGGGGCTCAAGCTCTACGTCAAGCGCGTCTTCATCATGGATGCGGCCGAGCAGATGCTGCCGAACTACCTGCGGTTCGTGTGCGGCGTGATCGATTCCGACGATCTGCCCCTCAACGTCAGCCGCGAGCTGCTGCAGAATAATCGCCAGATCGAGAAGCTCAAATCGGCGCTGACCCGACGCGTGCTCGATCTGATCGAGAAGCTCGCACGTGACGAAGTCGAGAAGTTCGCCGGATTCTGGCGTGAATTCGGCTCGGTGCTGAAGGAAGGCCTGGCCGAAGACGGCGCGAACCAGGAGCGGCTCGCCAAGCTGCTGCGGTTTGCTTCCACGCATGACGACAAACCGGAATCGCTGGTGTCGCTCGACGATTACGTGGGCCGGATGAAGCCCGCGCAGGATGCAATCTATTACCTCACCGCCGACGGCTGGAATGCGGCGAAAAACAGTCCGCAGCTCGAAGCGCTACGTGCGCGTGGGATCGAGGTGCTGCTGCTGCACGAACGCATCGACGAATGGATGATCGGCAACCTGCGTGACTACGCGGGCAAGAAGTTGCAGCACGTCGCCAAGGGCGAACTGCCGCTCGATGCGCTTGGCGATGCGGTGGACCAGGCCGCCCGGGAAGAGAGCACCAAGGCCGCGGAAGGCGTCGTGGCAAAGCTCAAGGGCGTGCTCGGCGACAAGGTGAAAGACGTGCGCGTCTCGCAGCGACTGACGGATTCGCCCACATGTCTGGTGCTGGACGAATACGACATGGCCTTGCATATGCAGCGACTGATGAAGGCAGCGGGTCACGCCGTCCCGGCATCCGCGCCGGTGCTGGAGATCAATCCGGCGCATGCGTTGCTGCAACGCTTCGAGCAGGAAAACGACAGCGCGCGAGCATCCGATCTTGGCCTCCTGCTGTTCGAGCAGGCTCAGTTGGCGGAAGGCGCGGCTCTGGACGATCCGGCCGGCTTCGTGCGGCGGATGAACGGCTTGTTGTTGTCTCCGGCGAGCGTCTGAATTCGACTCGGATGCGCCCTGGGCGCATCCTTTTGCCGACAACGCGCCTCTATAGCCTTGATACCCACCGGAGTCGACCGATGAGCATTAGTTGCGACCTTCCTGGTGCTTCGCTGCACGGAACGAATACTTTCCCCGACCCGATCCTGGATTTGCCGCCGTCGGCGGCACGCGAAGCATTCGCCGTGCTCGCCGGCGGTTGCTTCTGGTGCACCGAAGCGGTGTATCGGCAACTCGACGGCGTGCTCGACGTGGTCTCCGGTTACGCCGGTGGCAGCGCGGACACCGCGAACTACGACGCCGTGTGCAGCGGGCGTACCGATCACGCCGAGGCGATTCGCATCTGCTACGACCCGCAACGCATCAGCTATAGCCAATTGCTGAAAGTGTTTTTGTCGGCGGCACACGACCCCACCCAACTCGACCGTCAGGGCAACGATCGCGGCCGCCAGTATCGTTCGGCGATCTTCTACGCCAATGCGACTGAGCACGAAGTCGCACGGGCCTATCTGGCGCAACTGGACGCGGCGGCGGTCTTTACGGCGCCAATCGCGACGACGCTGGAACCGCTGACCGTATTCCATCCGGCCGAGGCCTATCATCAGGATTACGCGGCACGGAATCCGAACCAGGCCTACATCTCGGCTGTGTCGATGCCGAAGGTCGCGAAGGTGCGCAAGCTATATGCCGACAAGCTCAAACCCGGTGTAGCCTGAGCTGTCATGTTGTCATCCCGGCGCAAGCCGGGATCCATCTTGATCCTGCTCGTTGCGGGAATCCCAGCTTAAGATGGATTCCAGCTTTCGCTGGAATGACGATCAAAGACCAGAGTTCTTCAAAGGATTTGATCGATGAATACTTTTCCACTCTCGACTGCACGATCGCCTTCCGGTTACGACCTGACACCGCTGACGTCGGACGAGCGCGAACGCCTGGCCGCGAAACTCAGCCCCGAAGAGCGTCGCATCCTGCTCGAACATGGCACCGAGCGCGCCTTTTGCGGCACGCTGTTGAACAACAAGACGGCCGGCGTTTACGCATGCCGCCTCTGCGCCCTTCCCCTGTTCCGCTCCGATAACAAATTCGAGTCCGGCACCGGGTGGCCCAGCTTTAACGAGCCCTTTGACCGCGCCCACATCACCTACCTGCGCGACGTGAACTACGGCATGGTGCGCACCGAAATCCGTTGTGCGCGTTGCGACGGCCATCTTGGCCACGTTTTCCCGGACGGGCCGGCGCCGACGCACGAACGCTACTGCCTGAATTCCGAAGCGATGAAATTCTTCGCGCAAGGCGAGGATCTCCCGCAGCAGGCGCAGTGATGAAGACGCCCGAACAAGCCGCTCTCGTCGAAGTACGAGTCGACGTCTGGCTGTGGGCGGCGCGCTTTTACAAGACTCGCGCGCTGGCCAAGCAGGCGATTGAGGCGGGCAAGGTCGAGATCAACGGACAGAGCTGCAAGCCGGCGCGCGCGGTGCATGTCGGCGATCGGTTGCTGGTGGTTCGCGGAGAGGAGCGCTACGAAATCCAGGCCGCCGCGGTGAGCGAGCGACGCGGTCCGGCAGCGCAAGCGCAACAGTTGTATCGCGAGTCGGAAGAATCCTCGGCCCGCCGCATCGCCGAACGCGAACAGCGCCGTCTCGCGACGGCGGGATTCCAGGCTCCGAAAAGCAAACCCGACAAGCGTGCGCGTCGTCTGATCCACGCACTCGGTGATATCGACGCGTTGTAGCGTCGATCAAAGCATCGCCTTGAGCCGGTACAGCGCTTCAAGCGCCTGCTTGGGCGTGAGCTCATCCGGATCGACCGCGGCCAGCGCCGCGAGCGCAGGAGCGGGCGCGGCGAACAGTCCCATCTGCATCGGTTGATCCAGCGCCGCGGGCGAGGTGTCCGGCGTTTCCCGACTGCGTTGTTCCAGTTCGATCAGCGTGCGACGTGCACTCGCCACCACGGACTTCGGCAAGCCCGCGAGTGCGGCCACCTGCAGTCCGAAGCTGCGATTCGCGGGGCCGTCCTTCACCGCGTGCATGAAGACGAGCTTGTCGCCGTGTTCGACCGCGTCCAGATGCACGTTCGCAATTCCGCTGCCGGGCTCGGCGAGCGCGGTGAGTTCAAAATAGTGGGTCGCGAACAAGGTGTAGGCACGATTGGTCCTGGCCAGATGCAGTGCGCAGGCCTGTGCCAGCGCGAGGCCATCATAAGTGGACGTGCCGCGCCCGATCTCGTCCATCAACACCAGCGAGTTACTCGTTGCGTGGTGCAGGATGTAACTGGTCTCGCTCATCTCGACCATGAAGGTCGATTGTCCGCGCGCCAGATCGTCACCCGCGCCGATGCGGGTCAGGATGCGATCGATCGGTCCGATGACGGCGCGCGCGGCCGGGACGAAGCTGCCGATGTGCGCGAGCAGCACGATCAACGCGTTCTGCCGCATATACGTACTTTTGCCGCCCATGTTCGGGCCGGTAATGACCAGCATCCTCACGTCGACAGGCTCAGTGAGAGCGGACTGAGTGATTTCGCCGAGCACCAGGTCGTTCGGCTCGAACGGCTCGGCGCGCACCGCTTCCACCACGGGATGCCGGCCGCGTTCGATGCGCAAGCCAGGTTCGTCAGTGAGTTGCGCGCGCGACCAGTCCAGCGCCAGCGCGCGTTCGGCGAACGCCGCCAGCACGTCGAGTTCGGACAGCGCTCCTGCGCAGCGCTTCAAGGGTTCCAGATGTTCGTTGAGCGCGTCGAGCAAGGTCTCGTACAACTGGCGTTCGCGTGTCAGCGAGCGCTCGCGCGCTGACAGCACCTTGTCCTCGAAGGCTTTGAGTTCCTCGGTGATGTAGCGTTCGGCTCCCGTCAGCGTCTGGCGACGGGTGTAATGCGTCGGTGCGCGATCGCTCTGACCCTTGCTGATTTCGATGTAATAGCCATGCACGCGGTTGTAGCCGACCTTGAGCGTCGGAATGCCGCTGGCGACACGCTCGCGCGTTTCCAGATCGATCAGGAACTGATCAGCATGAGTCGAAAGCCGGCGGAGCTCATCGAGTTCGACGTCAAAGCCTTCGCCGATCACGCCCCCGTCGCGCAACAGGGCCGGGGGCTGCGCCATCAAGGCGCGTGCAAGTAGTGCCGCTCGCTCACCCTGCTCGCCGAGTTCGGTTGCAAGCGCGGCGAGCCGCGGCGAATCGAGGCAAGCGAGTTGGTTGCGGATCGCGGGAAGCGCGGTAAGCGCATCACGCAGCGTCGAAAGATCGCGCGGTCGCGCCGAACGCAAGGCCACGCGCGTGAGAATGCGCTCGACATCGCCCAGCGCGCGAAACGATTCGCGCAGCGCTTCGAAGCTCCCTGCATCGAGCAGCGATTGCACCGCGTGATGGCGTTCGCCCAGTACGCGGCGATCGCGCAGCGGTCGATGCAGCCAGCGTCGCAGCAGGCGACCACCCATCGGCGAAACGGTGGTGTCGAGCACGCCGAGCAAAGTGTGCTGGGTGTTGCCGTCGACGCGGGTGTCCAGCTCCAGATGACGGCGTGTGGCCGCGTTCATCGCGATGCCGTCGTCCGCAGCTTCGACCGAGATCGAACTCAGATGCGGCAGGCGTTGCTTCTGGGTTTCCTCGACGTAACCCAGCAAAGCGCCCGCAGCGGCAGTTGCGAGGGGTTTATCTTCCAGTCCGAAGCCGCTGAGGTCGTGCAGGCCGAAGAAGCGCAACAACTGGCGTCGACCCGCTTCGGCTTCGAATAGCCACGGCGCGCGACGTCGCAGACCGGTGCGTGCGGTGAGCGCGAGGGGCCAACCGTCCTCATCGGGCAGCAGCAGTTCGGCCGGTTCCAGGCGCGCCAGTTCCGCCGTCAGCGCGTCTTCGCTCGCGACTTCGTTGACCAGGAAACGGCCACCCGCAAGATCGGCCCAGGCCAGTCCGAAGCAATGCTTGCCCCGAGTCACCGCCATCAGCAGCGTATCGCGGCGCTCTTGCAGCAATGCCTCGTCAGTGACGGTACCGGGAGTAACGATGCGCACGACCTTGCGTTCGACCAGTCCTTTTGCGAGTGCGGGATCGCCGATCTGCTCGCAGATCGCCACCGATTCGCCCAACGCAACGAGCCTTGCCAGGTAACCTTCGTGCGCGTGCACCGGCACGCCCGCCATCGGAATCGGCGCGCCGGCGGAGCTGCCGCGTTGGGTGAGCGTGATATCGAGCAGACGGGCCGCCTTGCGCGCGTCGTCGAAGAACAACTCGTAGAAATCGCCCATGCGGAAGAACAGCAATATGTCCGGATGCTCC
>JBKJTK010000083.1:0-6129 GCA_046590875.1 Chiayiivirga sp. | reverse complement strand
GGAGGGCGTGCTGGAAAAGCAGGGAAAATTCGCGGAGCAGGAATCACTGCTGCGCGAGTCGGTCGAGGAAACCCGGGCTTTGGCGCCGCCCAATCCGGTAAGACTGGAGAGCCAAATATACTCGCTCGCTGAACTCCTTTACCGTCAAAACAAATTCGCCGAAGCGGAGCCGCTAATGCTGCAGGGCAACGAGGCGCTGCAAGAGAACAAGACCGCCGGGAGCCAATTCAAACGGGATGGTCTCACCCGCCTCGTTCGCCTCTACGAAGCATGGGGCAAGCTTGACAAGGCCGCAGAGTGGCAACATAAACTGGCCGGGTTCGACAAAGCCGCAGCGGAGGCCGAGACTGGCCAGAAGCACGACTCATCCAAGCCGTGAGGGCAGGATTGGCCCAGGGTTACTGGTACTCGGTCGCCGTCCCCTGAAAAGCTGCAATGCTTGCAGCAGTCCAAAGCCTGCGGCGTTCACGGACCGGCACCGAAGCATGATCGCCGCAGGCTCTGGACTGCTGTGAGGCTCACAGCTCTTCCCGGGAGTTCCGCACTGGGAGCCGCCCCGTCCCGGCGGCTTTTAACCACCCGCGACAGCCGCACTTCCAAGGCATGGAAGTGTGGCCCGGGGCATTATTAAAAGCCGCTCGAGACGGCGACGCTCCTAGACGGCATGTTAGCGGCACCGCAGGAACGCTGGTAAAAAGATTTTTCAGATTCCTGATCAATTCCGGGCCCGGAAATCCGCATGTCATGATGACGGGGTTCTCTACAGCCAGAGCACGCCGCAAACACGCGGCCTCGATGTGGAACCTGTTCACTCCAGCAATGAAACGTAATACCGAAAGAAAATCATGAACTCGCCACAGTTGAGCTTCCGCAAACCGCCAACTCCGCGCGATCCCATGAAAACCGGCACCCGTCTGCTCGCCACTTTTGTCTGCGCCGCTTTCGCCGCCTTCCCCCACCCTGCCACGGCTGCGCCAGGCAATGTGGAGCCGGGATTCAATCCCAATGCGAACGATCAAGTGCTCGCCATCGCAGTGCAGCCGGATGGGAAGATTATCATTGGGGGCTACTTCACCACCGTGGGCGGGGTAGCGCGAAACCGCATCGCCCGGCTCCATGCCGACGGCACGCTCGACGCGGGCTTCAATCCCAATGCGAACGGCGAAGTCAATAGCGTGGCGGTGCAGGCGGACGGCAGGATTCTGCTCGGGGGCGCCTTCACCACCGTGGGCGGAACCGCACGCGGATACATCGCGCGGGTGGATGCCGCAGGCGCGCTCGACGCGGGTTTCAATCCCGATGCGAACCTCATCGTCTATAGTGTGGCGGTGGAGGCGGACGGTAGGATTCTCCTCGGGGGCCAGTTCGGCAGCGTGGGCGGGATCGAGCGCAGACGCATCGCGCGGGTGGATGCTGCGGGCGTGCTCGACGCGGGCTTCAATCCCGGTGCGAACGACTACGTCAATAGTGTGGCGGTGCAGGCGGACGGCAGGATTCTCCTCGGGGGCTACTTCACTACTGTGAGCGGGAGCGATCGCAGATACATCGCGCGGGTGGATGCCGCTGGCGCGCTCGACGCAGGTTTCAATCCCGATGCGAACTCCTGGCTCTATAGCGTGGCGGTGCAGGCGGACGGCAGGATTCTCCTCGGGGGCAATTTCACCACCGTGGGCGGGATCGCGCGCAACCGCATCGCGCGGGTGGATGCCGCTGGCGCGCTCGACGCAGGCTTCAATCCCAATGCGGACAACGAAGTCTTCAGCGTGGCGGTGCAGGTGGACGGCAGGATTTTGCTTGGGGGCCAGTTTACCAGCGTGGGCGGGATCGCGCGCAATCGCATCGCGCGGGTGGATGCCGCTGGCGCGCTCGACTTGAGCTTCAATCCCAATGCGAACAGTGCTGTCCATAGCGTGGCGTTGCAGGCGGACGGGAGGATTCTGCTCGGGGGCCAGTTCACCAACGTGGGCGTGACGGCGCGCAACTATTTCGCCC
The DNA here is from genome assembly GCA_046590875.1 of Chiayiivirga sp. Classification (GTDB taxonomy): domain Bacteria; phylum Pseudomonadota; class Gammaproteobacteria; order Xanthomonadales; family Xanthomonadaceae; genus JALCLA01. Next base: position 4,137 of record JBKJTK010000083.1, on the reverse strand, counting down.
GACTGGTCAACGACCCTGCGACCCAGATCCTCAGCGCGCCGGAAGCAACCCAGGTCACCTGGACCCGCAGCGGCAGCTCGCCGGAAGTCTCGCAGGCGACCTTTGAGAAAAGCACGGACAGCGGCGCGACGTGGACTGCGCTCGGCAGCGCCACCCGCATCGGCACTACGCCTAACTGGCAACTCACCGGTCTCTCGCTCACCCCCAGCGGCCAGCTCCGCGCCCGCGGCCGCACCAGCGGCGGCTACCAGAACGGCAGCTCCGACCTCGTGGAAGCCACGGCGAGCTACAACGTTGTCCCGACCGTCACCCTGTCCACCGCGTATCTGCGGACGACGGCCACGACGCTGACGATCACCGGCACCAAATTCAGCACCACGCCGGGGAATAACATCGTGGCCTTCACCCCTGCGGGCACGGGCACCGTCACCGCGTCCACGGCGACGAGTCTCACAGTCACCAGTCTCGCCGGGCTGACGCTCGGCGCACTGAATGCGGTGGTCACCACGAGTGGGCTGAGCAGCGGGGCCGCCGTGCAAGTGGCCACGGTGGCGCTGACATTGCCGGGGGATGTCGATCCGCTCAATTTGGAGATCCTTGGCGCCGTCGTGCTTGCCTCCATCACCTCCACTGTCGTGCAGCCGGATGGGAAGACCATTATCGCGGGTTTCTTCCGCACCGTGCTGGGCCGGGGTATCTACAGCATCGCCCGGATCAATGCCGACGGCACGCTCGACAACGACTTCACCGAATTTTCATTTACTGGCGTTGATAACACCGTCAATAGCGTGGCGCTGCAGGCGGACGGCAAGATTCTGCTCGGGGGCGAATTCAGTTACGTGTACCCGAGCGGGCGCAACAACATCGCCCGGCTCAATGCCAACGGCAGGCTCGACACGGGCTTCAATCCCAATGCGGACGGCCGCATCTATAGCGTGGCGGTGCAGGCGGACGGCAAGATTCTGCTCGGGGGCGAATTCTTCTCCGTGGGCGGGATCAACCGCCTCGGCCTCGCGCGGTTAAATGCCAACGGCACGCTCGACGCGGGCTTCAATCCCGCTGCGGCCGGCTTCGTCCATAGCGTGGTGGTGCAGACGGACGACAGGATTCTGATCGGGGGCGAATTCGGCCTCGCGCGGTTAAATGCCAACGGCACGCTCGACGCGGGCTTCAATCCCAATGCGAACTCCATCGTCACTAGCGTGGCGGTGCAGGCGGACGGCAGGATTCTGCTCGGGGGCGAATTCAGCGTGGTGGGCGGGACCTTGCGCTCTGGCATCGCCCGGGTCAATGCCAACGGCACGCTCGACGCGGGCTTCAATCCCAATCCGACCAGCGTCGTCAATAGCGTGGCGGTGCAGACGGACGGCAGGATTCTGTTCGGGGGCGACTTCGGCACCGTGGGCGGGATCGCGCGCAGCGTCATCGCGCGAGTGGATGCCGCTGGCGCGCTCGACGTGGGCTTCAATCCAATGGTGAGCGGTCGCGTCCAAAGCGTGGCGGTGCAGGCGGACGGCAGGATTCTGCTCGGGGGCGAATTCACCACCGTGGGCGGGGCCCCGCGCAATAGTTTTGCCCGGCTGCTCAATGACCCCGCGACCCAGACGCTGAGCACGCCGGACGCAACCCAGGTGACCTGGACCCGCGGCGGCAGCTCGCCGGAGATCTTGCAGGTGACCTTTGAGCAAAGCACCGACAGCGGCGCGACCTGGACTGCCCTCGGCCGCGGCACCCGCATCGGCACCACGCCCAACTGGCAACTCACCGGCCTCGCGCTCACCGGCAGCGGCCAGCTCCGCGCCCGCGGCCGCACCAGCGAAGGCTACAAGAACGGCAGCTCCACCCTCGTGGAAGCCACGGTGGAATACGGCCTCGCCGCCCCGACGGTGACGCTCTCCACGGCGGGCCTGCGGCTGCCGGAGAGGACGCTGACGATCACGGGGACGAACTTCAGCCCCACGCCGGGTAACAACAGCGTGGCCTTCACCCCCGCAGGCACGGGCACGGTGACGGCGGCGACGGCGACCTCGCTCACGGTGAGCAGCCTCAGCGGGCTGACGCTCGGCGCACTGAATGCGGTCGTCACCACCTACGGCCAGACCAGCGGGGCCGCCGTGCAGGTGGCCACGGTGGTCGTGCCGGGGCCGGGGGATGTGGATCCCCTCAATGCCCTGGTTGGCCCGATCGGCGGCAGCCAAGTGCTGGCCTCGGCGGTGCAGCCGGATGGGAAGACCATCCTCGCGGGTTACTTCAACTACGTGCTGGGCCAGCCGCGCAACAACATCGCCCGGCTCAATGCCGACGGCACGCTCGACGCGGGCTTCAACCCCGGTGCGAACGGCCTAGTCTATGCAGTGGCGGTGCAGGCGGACGGCAGGATTCTGCTCGGGGGCGTCTTCGGCAGCGTGGGCGGGATCGCGCGCAGCTACATCGCGCGAGTGGATGCCGCTGGCGCGCTCGACACGGGCTTCAATCCCAATGCGGACAACATCGTCACTAGCGTGGCGGTGCAGGCGGACGGCAGGATTCTGCTCGGGGGCGACTTCACCACGCTCCAGCCCAACGGCGCGGCCTTGGCCACCACGCGCAACCGCATCGCGCGGGTGGATGCCGCTGGCGCGCTCGACACGGGCTTCAATCCCAATGCGAACAACAGCGTCAGAAGCGTGGCGGTGCAGGCGGACGGCCGGATTCTGCTCGGGGGCAGCTTCACCACAATCCAGCCCAACGGCGCGGCCTTCGCCACCACGCGCAACCGCATCGCGCGGGTGGATGCCGCTGGCGCGCTCGACGCGGGCTTCAATCCCGATGCGAGCGGCCCCGTATATAGCGTGGCGGAGCAGGCGGACGGCCGGATTCTGCTCGGGGGTGACTTCACTTTTGTGGGCGGCGGCATCCGCTTCCGCATCGCGCGGGTGCATGCCTTTGGCGCGCTCGATACGGACTTCGATCCCAGTGCAGACAGCATCGTCAATAGCGTGGCGGTGCAGGCGGACGGCCGGATTCTGCTCGGGGGCTTCTTCACAGCGCTCCAGTCTCGCAGCCTGGGCGGGGTCATCGCGCGCAACCGCATCGCACGGGTGGATGCCGCCGGCGCGCCCGACGCGGGCTTCAATCCCAATGCGGACAACAACGTCTATAGCGTGGCGGTGCAGGCGGACGGCCGGATTCTGCTCGGAGGCGCCTTCAACAGCATGGGCGGGAACTCACGCAACGGCTTCGCCCGGCTGGTCAATGACCCCGCGATCCAGCCGCTGAGCGCACCCGACGCGACCCGGGTCACCTGGACCCGCGGCGGCAGCGCCCCGGAAGTCTCGCAGGTGACGTTTGAGCAAAGCACGGACAGCGGCGCGACCTGGACGCCGCTCGGCCGCGGCACCCGCATCGGCACCACGCCCAACTGGCAGCTCACCGGTCTCTCGCTCCCCGCCACCGGCCAGCTGCGCGCCCGCGGCCGCACCACCGGCGGCTTCCAGAACGGCAGCTCCGGTCTGGTGGAGCGGGTGGCCAGCTTTGGCTTTGCCCCCGAGATCGCCGTCAGCGGCAATAGCGTGGATATCCCCGATGGCGACGCCACCCCAGCGCTTGCGGACCACACCGACTTCGGCAGCGTCAATGTCGTCGGCAGCACGCTCGTCCGCACCTACACCATCACCAACAGTGGCACTGCCGACCTCACGCTCGGCACTGTCACCGTCGGCGGAACGCACACGGCGGATTTCACCGTGAGTCTGCAACCCGTCTCGCCGGTTGCCCCCAGCGGCAGCACGAGTTTTCAAGTCACCTTTGACCCGAGCGCCCCCGGCCCGCGCAGTGCGACGCTGAGCTTCAGCAACAACGACGCCGACGAGGATCCGTTCAACTTTGCGATCCAGGGCACGGGCACCGCTGTGCCCGATGCACCGCTGATCCTCAGTGCCATGCCACTGGATCAAGCCGCACGCATCGCCTTCAATACGCCGATCAGCGATGGCGGCAGCGCGATTCTCGACTACAGCGCAAGCTGCACGCCTGGCCCGATCAGCAACACCCAAAACGCGCTGGTGATCGATGTCGGCGGACTGACCAACAACGTCGCGTATCGCTGCTCGGTACGCGCCCGCAACGCCATCGGCATGAGTGCGCCGTCGGGCGAAC
>JBKJTK010000069.1:0-5756 GCA_046590875.1 Chiayiivirga sp. | reverse complement strand
CACCAGCACCGCAGGCACGAACACGCGCTGGAAGCGATCGGTGAAGAGCTGGGTCGGCGACTTCTGCGCCTCGGCCGGGCGCACCAGTTCGACCACGCGCGAGAGCGTGCTCTGATCGGCGCGCCGGGTGACTTCGATTTCAAGCACGCGTCCCTTATTGATTGTGCCCGCGAAAACCCGATGTTCGGCGCTCACGGAGTCTGGCTTCTGTCGCGCCGACGTGGCGTCGGCGACGGGCCGCTTGTCCACCGGCACGCTCTCGCCCGTGATTGCGGATTGGTCGATGCTGCTTTCGCCCAACGTCACGAAGCCATCAGCCGCCAGGCGTTCATCGGGCTTGACGACCACGGTCTCGCCGATCTGCAGTGTCGCAACGGCCACCTCGACCAGTTCTCCGTCGCGCCGCACCAGCGCCATCTCCGGACGCAGTTCCGCCAACGCCTCGATCGCGCGGCGGGCCCGGCCCATTGCATAATTCTCCAGCGCATGGCCCAGGCTGAAAAGGAACAGCAGCAGCGCGCCTTCGGCCCAGTTGCCCAGGGCCGCAGCGCCGAGAGCCGCCACCACCATCAACGAGTCGATCTTGAGCTGGCGTGCGCGCAGGTTCTCCACCGCCTCACGCACGGTGAAGAAACCGCCGGCAACATAGGCGCCCACGTACAACACCCATGGCCAACGCGCTACGTCGCCAAGCGAGCGCTCCAATAGCCAGCCGGTCAGCAGCAATGCGCCACAGAGCAGCGACAGCAGCACTTCGGCGCGCCCGCCGAGCGCTCCACCGCCTCCGTGCTCGTGCTCGTGGTGGGCGGAGCCGGGATCCTGTGCCTGTGGGCTGTCTGTCATGGCCATTCCTCGAAGAATTCTTGTCCGGCCGCGCGTGGCGCGGCCCCTGGTTGATGCGAAGCGGCGCGCCGCTTTGGAGGACGGCGCGCCAATGAGTTCATCCCGGAGCGACGGCGGCGCGATCGATCGGAAATCCAGCCTCAATCGCGGTGACGAAGATCCAACCCGAGTTCGGCTGCCCGGTGCGGCCATGGCGCCGAATGAGGTCGACCAGCGCCTCGAGCTGCGCGTCTTCGCAGAGCACGTCGAGCTGGATCTCCTGCGTCACGCGCTCGCCCAGTTCGACTGAGTAGTCCTGCTCGCGTGAACCCGACGCCTGAAGCAAGCCCCGAGCCTGGACCACGCTGAGCCGGCGTTCGCCGGCGGCCTCCAGCGCGTGCACGATGTCGCTCATGCGGTGGGCGTGCAATAAAGCGGTGATGCGTTTCATGGCGAGGCCTCCTGGGCACGACGTTCGGCGCGGGTTTCCAGCCACTCGTACAGCACGGGCAGCAGGATCAAGGTCAGCAAGGTCGAACTGAGCAGGCCGCCGACGACGACGGTCGCGAGCGGTCGCTGGGTTTCGGCGCCGACGCCGCTGGAGATCAGCATCGGAACCAGGCCCAGGATCGCCACGCTCGCGGTCATCAGCACTGGCCGCAATCGCAAAGCGGTGCCTTGGACGACTGCCTCGCGGATCGACAACCCGCGCTCGCGTTGTTCGTTGAGGAAGGTCACCAGCACGATGCCGTTGAGCATGGCCACACCGAACACCGCGATGAAGCCGATTGCCGAGGGCACCGACAGGTACTGTCCGGTCAGGAACAGCGCGAGCAGGCCGCCGATGGTGGCGAACGGTACGTTGGCGAGGATCAGCGCGGCGAACTTGATCGAGTTGAACGCGGTGTAGAGCAGCACGAAGATGAAGAAGATCGTGATCGGCACGATCAGGCTCAACTTCGCCAACGCACGTTGCTGGTTCTCGAATGCGCCGCCCCATTCCACCCAGTAGCCGGGCGGCAGCTTCACCTTCGCCGCGATCGCGGCGCTGGCCTCCTTCACGAAGCTGTCGACATCGCGTCCGCGCACGTCCATCTGGATCACCGCATAGCGCTGCAGCTGCTCCCGGCGCACAAAGGAATACCCTTCCGCCACGGTGACGTCGGCGACTTCCTCCAGCGGCACCAGCGCCCCCGAAGACGCCTTGAGCGGAATCCGCCGCAAGGCCTCGATCGAGTCACGCGTGTCGTCGTCCAGTCGCACCGAGATATCGAAGCGCTTCACTCCGTCGAGTAGCACGCTCACGGGTTCGCCGCCCAGACCATTGCGGACGATCGTCAGCACTTCCTCCGCGTTCATGCCGTGCCGCGCCAGCTCAGCGCGATCGACTTCGATGCGGATCTGGGGTTTGCCGAGGTTGGCCTCGAGCGACAGGTCGGCCACACCCGGAATGGCGGCCAGCACCGGTTTGAGCTGCGCGCTCAGCCGATCAAGTTCGCCCAGTTCCTGGCCGTAGAGTTTCAATGCGAGCGTCGCGCGCACGCCGGAGATCAGTTCCTCGACCCGCATCTGGATCGGCTGGGTGTAGCCCGGCACCACGTTGGGCACGACCTCCTCCAGCGTCTCCTGCATCGCCACTTCGAGATCCTTGATCGAGCGGCCGGTTTCCCAGTCGTCCTCGGGATGCAGTGCGGTGTAGATCTCCATGTAGTTCACGTCCGCCGTCTCGCCTTTCTCGGCGCGGCCGATCATCGCCAGCGTGGTTTCCACCTCGGGGAATTTTTTGAAGGCATCGGCGATCGTCTTGCTGGTGCGGATCGATTCGTCGAGCGAGGTCGACGGAATGCCGGTGACGCGCCACATGATCGAGCCTTCCTGCAGCTGCGGCATGAACTCCTTGCCCAGGAACGGGAACAGCGCCAGGCTCGCCACCATCGCCACTGCGGCGATCGCCACGACCAAGCCCTTGCGGGCGAGCGAGGCCTCCAGCAGCGGCCGATAGCCGCGCTTGATCTGCGCCACGAGCCAGGTGTCCTTCTCCTCCTTGGGTTTCAGGATCATCGCGGCCAGCACCGGGATCAGCGTCAGACTGAGCAGCAACGAACCCGCCATCGCGAACGCGATGTTGAACGCCATCGGCTTGAACAGCTTGCCTTCCAGGCCCTCGAGGCTGAAGAGCGGCAGGAACACGACGATGATGATCAGGATCGCGAACGAGACCGGATTGGCGACTTCCTTGGCCGCCGCGAGTACGGCGGCAGTCCTGTCCACGCGTTCGCCGTGGGCTTGTCGTTCGGCCATGATGCGAAACGCGTTCTCCACCATCACCACGGAGCCATCGACCATCATGCCGATGCCGATCGCGAGCCCGGCGAGCGACATCAGGTTTGCCGACAAGCCAAACTGCCCCATGCCGATGAAGGCGATCAGCATCGCCAACGGCAAGGTGACGATCACGACCAGCGCCGAGCGCAATTCGCCCAGGAACAGGAACAGGATCACGGCCACCAGCAGCGAGCCTTCGATCAGCGCGCGTGTCGCGGTGCCGACGGCTTTGTTGACCAGATCCGTGCGCTCGTAGACCGCCTTGACCACCATGCCCTCGGGCAGCGCGTTCTCCACCGTGGCGAGCTTCGCCTTGACCGCCTCGACGACTTCCTTGGCGTTTTCGCCGATGCGCGACAACGCCATGCCGAGCACGACTTCCTCGCCATCGCGCGTCACGGCACCAAAGCGCGGCGCCGGGGATTCGATCACCCGCGAAACATCGCGCATATAAACCGGCACGCCATCCTCGGCCTTGAGCACGATGCCACCGATATCCTCGGTGGAGCTGAGCAGGCCCAGGCCGCGGACGAGGTATTGCTCCTGACCGACATCCATCACGTTTCCGCCGACCTGGCCGTTGTTGGCCGGCAAGGCGGCGACGACATCGGCAAAGCCCAGACCCCGCGCATACAGGCGCTGAGGGTCAATACGGACCTGAAACTCGCGCTCGCCGCCGCCCCAGGAAGTGACGTCGTCGACGCCCGGCGCGGTGCGCAGGATCAGGCGCAACGTCCAGTCCTGCCAGGTGCGCAGATCCATGTCGGTGATCTGTTTGTCCGATACGCCCGGCGCACGTTCCACCGTGTACCAGAACACCTGACCGAGGCCCGAACTGTTCGGACCCATGCTCGGCTTGCCATAGCCTTCGGGCAAGCGGTCGCCCACTTCCTGCAGGCGCTCGTTGACGAGTTGGCGTGCGAAGTAGATGTCCATGTCGTCTTCGAAGTAGACCGACACGTAGGACAACCCGAACAGGCTGACCGAGCGGATCTCCTGCACCTTCGGCAAGCCCGCCATCGCGGACTCGACCGGAAAGGTCAGCAGTTGTTCGACATCCTCGGCCGCCAGTCCCGGCGACTCGGTGTAGATGTTCACCTGCGCGGGCGTCACGTCGGGGAACGCATCGATCGGCACGTCGCGGACAGCCTGCATGCCGAGAAACGCGACAACGCCAAACACAATCAGCACCAGAAACTTGTAGCGCAGCGAGAGTTCCACCAGGCGATTCAGCATGGCACACCTCCACGCGACGGATCGCGGGCGTCAGTGCGCATGACCTTCTCCAAGTTGCGACTTCAGGATCTGTGCCTTCAGCGCATACGCGCCTTCGACCACAACGCTGTCGCCCACAGCCACGCCTTCCAGCACCACCGTGCGATCGCCGATCACCTCGCCAGTGCGCACCGCGACCGGCGCAAGCGCTCCGTCGGGGGCCTGGCGGAACACCACGGTTTCACCTTCGAGTTGCACCAGCGCCGCAGTCGGCACCGCGAGCGTGGCCTCGGCGGCCGTCGTGTCTTCGCCGGCATCGAGATATACCTCGACGTAGTCGCCGCCGTGCAAACGATCGCCCTCGTTCGGCACCTCGATGCGCACCAGCGCGTTGCGCGTGTCTTCCGACGTTCGATGGGCGCGCTGCACGACCTTGCCGACCAGTCGAGTATCGCCGAGCAGGATCTGGGCTGGACTGTCGACCGCGATGCGGCGCGCGTTCTCCGCTGGCAGCTTGGCGTCGACCCAGACAATCGATTCGTCCACCAGGCGGAACAGGGTGCGGCCCGGTTCGATCCGCTCGCCGACGACGAAAGCGTCTTCGGTGATGCGCCCGGCATGCGGCGCACTCAGCGTGAACTCGCCGTTGGCCTTGCCGGCGGACGAACCGGCGATGCCGTAGGCCTGCGCCGCGGCGCGGGCCTGCTCGACGGCCACTTGCGATTCGGTGTAGCGGCGACCAGAGACGGCCTCTCGCCCCAGCGCCTGCACCCGTTGCCAGTCCTGCTCGGCGATGCGTAGCGAGCCCTGCGCCTGTGCGACCTCGACGCTGGACAGCGTCACCAACACGGCGCCCTGAGCGACTTCGTCCCCCAACCTGGCGTGGCGACGCACTACGAGCGCTTCGACGCGAGGCGTGATCAACGTGGTGCCGTACGCATTGTCCACCACTTCCCCCGGAGCGCGCAGTTCCTCGCTCAGGGCGGACGTTGCGAGTGTCTCTACCCGAATCCCCGCGGCCTGCATCGCGGCGGCGTCGAGGCGGATCGGCGCTGCGGCTTCCTCACCCTCGCCATGCTCGTCACCGTGTTCGTCTCCTTCCGCAGCTTTGGCGTGATCCTCGCCGTCGTGTTCCTCGTCGTCGTGTTCCTCGCCTCCGTCGGCATGGGCGGCGGCCACATTCGGCTTCGCGGCCGAGGAAGCGTCGGGTTTATCGGAACACGCATTCAACAGCAGCAGCGCGGCCAGCAACGCGGCGGCGCAGAAAGAACGGATCATGGAGTCACCTCGGAATTCAAACGATCGAAGCCGACCCAGGCGTCGAGCCGGCCGGTCGCGTATAGGGCGTCGACGTAGCTGCGCCACAACCGGCCTTGCAGGTCGGCGCCGGCGAG
>JBKJTK010000494.1:0-3717 GCA_046590875.1 Chiayiivirga sp. | reverse complement strand
TGGTCGCACTATGGCGGGGCTGGAACGCACCGCGGCGCGAGCTGCGCGTGCTGTTGGCGCTGGCTTCGATCGGATTGGTGACCGGGCATGTGCTGTTCTCGCACATCGTTTCGTTTCGCTACCTGCATCCGTTGCCCTGGTTCGTACTGGCGAATGCGGCCGTGCTGGCGGCGTTGTTGCGCGAGCCGCGAAGCATCAATGGGCGCGACGAAACACCCAGTAGCGCGAACTCGCATAGTTGACCGCAAGTCCAGCGACCGAGCCCGCAGCAACGCCAAGCACTGGCCAGATACTCACCAGCGGCACGCTGTAGACCAGCGCCGCATAGATGCCGTAATTCACGGCGAAACCCCCGAGCATCGCGACGAAGTAGCGTCCCCATTCCATCAGCAGACCTTCGTCACGACCCGCGACGAAGGTGTAGCGCCGGTTGAATAACCACGTGGCCGTCATCGCGCACAGGAACGAGACGACGCGACTCAGATACGGATCGAAACCACCCACGCCGACCAGAAGTTGCACGATGCCGGCGTCGACCACGAAGCCGATGACGCCAGCGATGCAGAACAGAGCGAATTGCCTCACGTTGCGTTTCAGCCCGGCGCGTGTTCGCGCAGGTAGGCGAGCATCTTGAGTTCGCGCCGTCCGCGCGTGACCGTATCCAGGATCAGCCCGGCGAAAAAACTCAGCGCCGCCAGCACCATCATGCCGGTCACCAGGATCGCGGTTGGAAAACGCGGCACCAGGCCCGTATCGATATAGGTCAGCAGCAGCGGAATCGAGATAGCGGTCGCCGTCACGGCCAGCATCGCGCCGATCAGCGAAAAGAACGCCAACGGTCGCTCAGCGCTGAACAAGCGGATCATGGTGCGCAAGATGCGCCAGCCGTCCTTGTAGGTGCTGAGCTTGCTGACCGAACCTTCGGGGCGCTCGCCATATGGCGTGTCGAGTTCGCCCACCGCCATCTTCAGTTCCAGCGCATGCACGGTGAGTTCGGTTTCGATCTCGAAACCTTCCGACAGTACCGGAAACGACTTTACGAATCGGCGCGAGAACACCCGATAACCGGAAAGGATGTCCTTGCAGGGCCGTCCGAACAGCCAGCCCAGGAATCCGGTCAGCATCTGGTTGCCCAGGACGTGTCCACGCCGATACGCGGCCTCGCCCTGGGCCTGTCGCACCGCCACCACCATATCGTGACGACCAATGCGTGCATGTTCGATCAGGGCCGGCGCACTGGCAGCATGATAGGTGTCGTCGCCATCGACGAGCAGATACAGATCGGCTTCAACGTCCGCGAACAAGCGCCGCACCACGTGCCCTTTTCCTTGCAGACCGACTTGCTGCACCCGGGCGCCATGCCGATGTGCAATGGCCGCAGTGTCGTCATTCGAGTTGTTATCGAATACGCAGATTTCGGCCTGCGGCAGCGCCGCGCGGAAGTCCTCAATCACTTTCGCGACCGTGATCGCCTCGTTGTAGCAAGGCACCAGCACGGCGATGCGCGGAGGAGGGCTGTTATTCATCGGGCTGCTATCCACGGGGCTGCCAGTGATGGGTCTCGACAGCGGCAGGGTCGTCACGGTTACGTTCATTCGGGTCCAAAAGCTGAGGCCATGCTTGCGGCATCCGGGTGATCGATCACGCCGCGTTCGGTCACGATCGCATCGATCAGCGCCGCCGGAGTCACGTCGAACACGGGATTCCACGCCGCGATGCCATCGGCGACAGTGCGCTGACCACCGTAGCCGAGCAGTTCGTCCCCATTGCGCAACTCGATCTCGATGTCGGCACCGTCGGCGGTCGCCATGTCCACGGTCGAGGACGGCGCCACCACCATGAACTTGACACCATGGTGCCGCGCCGCGATCGCGAGTTGATAGGTGCCGATCTTGTTCGCGACGTCGCCATTGGCCGTGATGCGGTCGGCGCCGACCACGACCCACTGCACCGCACCGGATTTCATCAGGTGCGCAGCGGCCGCATCGGCGATCAAGGTGGCAGGGATGCCATCCTGCTGCAGTTCCCACACCGTCAGACGCGCGCCCTGAAGCCAGGGACGGGTCTCCCCGGCGAAGACGCGCTCGACATTGCCCTGTGCAACCCCCGCGCGGATCACGCCGAGCGCGGTGCCAAAACCCGCCGTCGCCAGCGAGCCGGTATTGCAATGCGTCAGCACGCCGCTGTGTGGGGATATCAAGGCCGCACCGAGTTCGCCCATGCGGCGGTTTGCGGCCAGGTCCTCGGTTTCGATGGCGTGAGCTTCGTTTTCCAGTCGAGCGCGCCAATCGATACCAGCCGCGCTCAACACGCGACGCATGCGGTTCAGTGCCCACGCCAGGTTCACCGCGGTCGGCCGGGCGGCCAGCAAGTGCGCGAGCGTCGATTCAAGCTGAGCAAGGGCGATTTGTCCGTCTGCGGCTGCGATTTCGCGCGTCGCCAACACCACGCCCCAGGCCGCGGCAATACCGATCGCGGGCGCGCCGCGCACTACCAGGTCGCGGATCGCGGACGTGACCTCGGTCGCATTCCGGCACGACACGAAGTCTTGTCGGAACGGCAGATGACGCTGGTCGAGCAGGTCGAGACGATCGCCCTGCCAGGCGACGGCTCGCACCCGGTCGTAGCGGGAGTAGTCGATCATTCGAGAGGCTGCATCGAGTCGGTTCACTGGAGCTGAAATCCGGGCGCGACTGTAGCAGGCCGCCGCGACGGGATCATCCGCCCCGCGCTCAACGGCGCTATGCTGCGGTCATGGCCAAAGCCCCGATCAAGGCGACTGTCGCGCGCAAACCGGCGCCACGAAAGCCGGCTGCCAAGCAAGCCGCCATCAAGACGCCGGCCAAGGCACGAGCAACGGCACGCCGCGACACGCCGCCCAGGCCAAAACCCGCCACGGCCGCCACGCCCGCCTTGGTGCCGCGCACTGCCGCCGAGCGCGATCGCCGCTTCAATGTCTTGCTGCAGACGGCTTGCCTCAAGGCCGGCTCGGCAGCAGCGGTTACTGCGATCACGAGCAAGGTGCCGCTACTGGGCAAAATCGCGCCGATGCTGATCGGCAGGGTGGGCGAAGCGATGTCGCTGGGCCGCATCCACCAGCAATTGGTGCGCGACATCCTGGATCTCTACGATCTCGACTTGACCGAGCTCGAAGAACGCGGCGTGATCCTGCTTGCGACCGCCGCGAGTCTCGGCGCGAAGCAGCTCTCCAAGTCCATGGTCGAACAAATCGTGAAGCAACTCGGCGGACGCTACCTGCGCCCGATCGCCGCGCGAGCGCTGCCGCTGGCGAGCCTGGTGACCGAGATCGCGGCGGCTATCGCGAGCACCTATGCGGTCGGCAAACGCGCGCAGATCCTGTGCAATCTGCCGGGCACCGGCGCACGCAATCTGGCTGATCTGCTTCGAGGCTTGACCGGCATCGATCAACGCCGATTGTTCAGTTGGAGCGGCGAAGCGCTCAAGCTGGCGCTGACGCCGTTCCGCGGGGTGATGTCGTTGATTCCGGGTGTGCGTTAGTTGCTGCCTGAAGCACGAATCGGCCAGGCAACCACGGGGCTAACGAGTCGTCTTCATCGCAAAACTGGCTACGCAGGGTATTTGGGCCCGCCCATCCCAATTCGTCATTCCCGCGAAAGCGGGAACCCAGTGCCTTGTTGAATTTCAGGTACGGCGCAAGTCACTGGGTCCCCGCTTTCGCGGGGATGACGACGCTTA
>JBKJTK010000128.1:0-23786 GCA_046590875.1 Chiayiivirga sp. | reverse complement strand
CAGCGACTGCACCCAGCCGTCCGCATCGAGGCGTGCATCGAGTGCCGCCTGCTGCGCCGGAGTGGCACCTCCAGGTATGAATCCATTCTGATTTCCGGGGAACCACGGCCGCGACTGTTTGAAGAAATCCGCAAACGGATAAGCAACGGAAAAATCCTCCACACTTTCCAGATTGGTGCCCAATCCCGACTTGCCCTGCCCGATCACGGGTGGCGGTGCGCTCACCGCGATCGCATCGGTGTCGCTGACCGGATTCGGTGCCAGGGCGCCCACCGCCGTTGCCGTGGCGCTGGCCGTAGCCTGCACCGTGCCCGCGCTCACATCCGCGGCGGTGATGGTGTAGACATTATTGCTCGGCGTGCACGAGCCCGTGGCGCCGACCGCCAGGCTGGCGCGCGTGCAGTTGAGGGCCGGCAACAATGTGGCCGACACCGCGATTCCGCTCAGCGCTACCTCGCCACTGTTGGTGAAGCTGAAGGTGAAGGTGATGGTGTCGCCGGCGTCGCCGGTGGTGCCGTTGCCATTGGCGTTGGCGACGCTTGAGCTCATGGCGAAGGTGAAACGCGCCAGCGGCGTCGGCGGCGTCGGCGCGGCTTCGACGGCCTCGAAGCCGCTGCGGAAGATCGTGGCGCTCACCGGCGCGCCCGCCGCCTGCACCGCAGCCAGCGCGTTCACTCGCGGCACGGAAGCGACCAGAGCGTTGCGGAAATCGGAGAGCGGAACGCCGGTGCTGCGCAGCAGGGATTCGATCTGTGCTGGAGTCAGGTTCTGGCCCTGCGTTGCAGCCGCTTCAATCACCAGCGCCGCCACGCCGGCGGCGTAGGGCGTCGAAAACGACGTGCCTTGGGCCGTGAAATCATTGCCGTCCTTGCCCACCGAGGTGATGGATGAGCCGGGTGCATAGAGATCGATCAGACGATCCGCGCCCTGGCTGGGATGGGTGTCGGAGAAACACGCCACGCGGTCGGCCACGTCCGGTGCCGCAGGGCTGCCGTCTTGGGAGTCGAGGCAGCCGGGGGCGTTGTTGAAAGAGAAGACGTCGTCGCCGCCGTTGGGCGCATCGAGGCTGGCGCCGACTGCAATCACGCCGCTGACGCAGGCGGGTGAGCCGACCAGATTGATGCGACCACCGTTACCAGCGGCGGCGAACAACGCGATGCCCTGGGCGTTGAGCTGGGCCGCCGCCGCAACGAGCAGCGCATTATCCTGATCGCACTGAGCGCGCGAAGTACCGTTCGTGCCGGCGCCCAGGCTCATGTTGATGAGGTCGAAGCCGAAGCCGTTGGGATCCACTAAAGCGAAATCCAGCGCGGCCAGCACATTGTCCACGCCATCCTGACCGGGCTGGCTATTGAGATTGCTGTCGAGCACCTTGGCCGCGAAGAATTCAGCATCAGGCGCGACGCCGTTCGGCCCGGTCAGCACGCCGGCCACGTGGGTGCCGTGGCTGAACAGAAGCGTGGTGGCGCTATCGTCGCCGTTGTTGGGGCAGTCGTTGGCCTTGCGGAAACAGCGATGCCCGAGCATGTCGTCGCGCAGCGCCGCGACGGCGGCGGTAGCCGTGAGCGAGATGCCTGAGTCGATGATCAGCGCACGCACATTCTTTCCGGTAAAGCCCAGCGCCTGCGCGGCGTTCACGCCGGTGAGCGGATTGGCCTGGGTGAGCAAGGGGCGCAGCGGGGCGTTCTCGTTGATCGCGATTACGCCCGGATGCCGGCGCAGCGCGTCCAGCGCGTCACGATCCACCTCCATCGCCATGCCGGGTAGATGCACGAAGGTGCGCGTCACCTTGAACGATTCGCGCGGCAGCGCCGCGAGCGTATTCAGTATCGCCTCGCGTCGCTGCGCGATGTCGGCGGCCTCAGCTTTTTCGTGTAACCCCGTCCCGGCACGGAAAGTGACGATGATCTCGACCCGCGACACGGCTTGGCCCTTGACGGCGGACCGCTGCAGCGCTGCCAACACGCTGGGCGTCACGTAGGCCTGCCCCACGTCCGGCGCCTGCCCCCAGGCGTTGCCGACTCCGACGAGGAGGAACGCCAGCAGCGTCAGTCCCTTGCCCCACGTGTTTTGCTTCGTCATCTTGATCTCCGCACACGCCTCAGGTTGCTGCACCTTCACGAACCCGACCCGGATCCGCAATCCTCGCTCACCATACGCCCTCTCGAAATCGATCGGCGGACGCTTACCGGGCCGATGTCACCACCGCCCTAGCCTCGCGTGCAAGCAAGGCATCGACCAGCGCCTGCTGTGTCGACAACGTCGCCTCCAGCGCATCGATCCGAGCCAGCATCGAGGCACGTTCGGCACCGCCGCCGCCGAGGCCGACCGCGACGCGCACCCGATGCTCGCCCTCGCCGGCGGCGCTTTCCCACGCCGTGCCCGCAACCCGCGCGAACTCGTGCGCGGCGAGTTGCTTCGGGTCGCGCGCCGTGCCGCAGCCAGATCCATCCTCGTTCGCGACAATCGCATCGCCGGCTCGCACCGATCCGCAGACGCGGGCGTGCACTTGTCCGACAAAGGCGGTAAGCGTGTGCGTCGCCTGCTCGTTCTCGCCTGGGCTATTGCCCGCGACGGCCGCGCCGGTGGACGCAATCAATACTTGAAGCGCGCCTTCAAGTCGCTTGCTGACCCGGCCACCCGCATGCAGGCCGACCAGATCGCCCGGCGCGATGGTTTCGGACGCGTCAATGCGCGGCAGCCATTCGGCGTAGTCGGCGCCGGAGGTCTTGTACACCACACCGCCCGCGCCATTGCCTTCGATGGCGCCGTTCGCGTCGTTGTCGCCGTCGAAGAATGTGATGAAGTTCGTCGCTGAACCGACGTTGCCGGTCAGCGCCGACTTTAACGCGAGAAGGTTGTTGGTCGTGCTGGTCGCAGCATTCTGCAACTGCACTACGTGCCCCCCCGGAAGCGCGCCGGTTCCGCCTCCCGTGACATGCAGCGCGTTTGAGACCGCGGCCGTGCCGGTTCCGATACCGACGCTGCCATCGCCCTCGATGGCGAGCCGGGTAACGTCACCATTGGCGCGCAAATGCAGGCTGTTGTCGGGGTTGTAGATGATGCCGCCGTCTGCATTGTCTCCTGCTTCGCCAAACAGCACCCCGCGCAAGCCCGACGCGGGGGCGAGGAGGCTAATGAACGCCGAACCGTTGCTCTCGAAGACCGCGACCGAGTTCTGATCCGCCGTAGCCGCCGCGCCCGCTGAACCCTGAAACACATGAAGGAGCGCTTCGGGCACATTCGCAAATTCGGAAGGATCGCCCGCGAGACCGCTGCCACGCTGAATCCCGAATCCGCCGGCGGCCCGAATCAGGAATTGATTCGACCCTTGCGAAACGAAATCGCGATCCAGACTGTCCGCCCACAGGAAGGTGCCCTCGTCGCCGCAGGTTTCGGATCCGAACGTGTCATCGCAAGTGATTGGCTCGCCGGTGCCGGCAACGCCGTCGATGATCGCCCGCCCCCGCACCCGCGCGTGATTTCCCGCCGCAAAACTATGATCTCCGCCGGCCGTGACGCTACGTCCGCCGGGCGATTGTGCGAATACACCCACCGCTGCGTTGCCTCGCCCGCCAGAGACGACGGAGAAATTGCCCGAAGCCGTGTTCGAAAGGCCGCCGCCAATAGTTGATAAGTTGCCGGAGGCTGTGTTGGTCTGGCCACCGGAAATCGTGGATTGACTCCCGCTGGCGATGTTGCGCGCGCCACCGGCCACCGTGGCCACGGCCGACGCCTGATTGCCGCCGCCCCCACCAACGGTGCCAAAATCACCTGAAACTGTGTTGAAAAGTTCCAGGTTTCCATAGAAAGGAATGCGACCGCCACCGCCTGCAATCGTCGCGCCTGTGGCTCCAACGCTGACCGAGTTGTTCGCTTCGCCCCATACGATGTTGATGCCAAACTCAGTTGCTGGATCAGATCCGAAAGCGCGCGCCAGCCGTCCCGTCGTTGCGTTGCCGACACGAAAAACCAGCGGCTGCACATCGATCGTGCCGATGAAGTTTGTCGCCGGATCCGTGCCGCTGTTGCCGGTCAATCCCCAGGCTGCTGCGCCGGCGCCAACGTCGTCGCTGTCGCATTCCACCGTGCCATCAGCGTTGATGGTGCGAATCGCTGCGTTGGTGCCGCATCCGGAAAACACTCGACGTTGTAGGCCATCCGTGGTGCTGGTGGTGTTGGCATCCGACGCCGTCACCGATCCATTCGCAATCTGCCCGCTACTAATAGAGTTCAGGTCCACAGACGCGGCAAGCTCCGAGTAGTTGGCAAACGGTGTGGCTGTCAGTGTCTGCCGTGGCAACAAATTGGTGAAACCGGTCAGTGTGTTCTGGTCGCCAGCTGCGTCTTCCCGCACGCCCACTTGTACAAAGATGGGCGCTCCGGTGAAGAACCGCCGTCCGAAGCTCACCTGCACCGTGAACACGCCGTTCACCAGCGGAACACCATCGTGAATCAGAGCCTCCAGATTGAGCGGCGATCCGCCCGTGTCCTGTGCGAACGCGTCGAAACGAAGGTCGACGGTGCCCGTCTTGGGGACGCCGTTCTCGTCCAACCTTCCCTGATAGGTGAAAACATCGGTCGGCGAGAAGGCCGCGTGCGCGTCGGCGGGGGCGAGCAGCGCTATCAAGGTCAGTGTCGCGATTGCGATTAGACGAATATGGCAACACATGTGCAGACTCCGGTGGATCAACAGACGCAGCGAAAGTTCTTCTTCCCAAACATTACGGAAATACTTGCCC
The DNA here is from genome assembly GCA_046590875.1 of Chiayiivirga sp. Classification (GTDB taxonomy): domain Bacteria; phylum Pseudomonadota; class Gammaproteobacteria; order Xanthomonadales; family Xanthomonadaceae; genus JALCLA01. Next base: position 19,044 of record JBKJTK010000128.1, on the reverse strand, counting down.
GTTCCCGCCAAGCGCTTAAATCCGCTGTTGTCTCGGCCCAGATCAAGGCGTGCTCTCGTACCCATCGCGGAAGATGAGCCTCGGCAACCCGAGGCCGTCCAACTCCATGACGCGCGGTCCGGAAAAAGTGTTGGTTCCTTCTTGCACCACTTCGAGTCGGAACTGCTGGGCGAGGATCGGCCGCACATTGGGGCAACGTCGCAGTTCGCGTGAGTCAATCGCGTACGGCAGCAGGATGGGACTGTTGTAAACCGTCACGAACGAGCCGCCGATCTCGCGCGCCTGTATGCGCAGGTTGCGGAAGCGGCGGTTGGGTAGGTCGATACCGTCATGGAGGGCAAACAGCGCCATGCTGGTCAGCGTAACGGGCGATCCGGTCTCCCATTCGACCGCATGCACGGTGCCGTCTGGTTGACCATCCTGGAAGATTGTCGAGGTGGCTTCGGGGCTGACGTTTTGCGCACCGAACATGCCATTGGCGTTGCTGGAAAGCAGCGGTGTGTTTGACGTGACGACCGCTCCCTCCCACAAATCATCATTGCGCTCCACGAGGCATTCGGGTTTGCGCTTGCCATCGACGCCGGCGAGGAAAAGATCGGCAATCTCGATATCACTCAGTACCCGCCCGTACAGCGTGACCTCGTCCAGGTCGCCGGAATACACTCCCAGGCCGAGCCCCGAGCCGATGATGTTCCAGGAGGCGAACACAAATTGTTTGGCGCTTGCGATACCCGTGTGCGCGAGCACCCCGTTGAGGTAGATACGCGGAATCCTGTCCTGCACCACCACGGCGATGTGGGTCCAGTCGTTGAGTGCGAGACCGTCCAAGCGCGCCAGACAGTCGACAAGAAACGATGAATGTTCTCCCACGCACACTGCGTTGGTGCCGATCGCGATTCCGATGCCAGCCGCCGCGCCGCCTTCGCCCGGCGGTACATTCGTCTCGCCATGGTTGGGAAAGATCGCCCAGCGCAAACCGGCACTACCGCAGTTCGAACTGTTTGATTGCGCACACGCCGGCAACGTCGCACTCGGGCGAGCCCACAACTCGTAGCTGAAGTTGTCACGCACCGCGCGCTGTTCGGCCGTGGTGACATCGACGACGACGAGATCGTCGACGCCATCGAAGCGCATGCCGTGGCCGACCTGTCCCGAGATGAACGTGGCCCCCTGGCCACTGCCATTGTGATAACCCGCGCGGTCATCAAAGCTGCGTTCGCCCGCCAGCCAGTAGATCGCGCCAGCCGGTGGCGTGATGGGTTGCTGAGCCCGCGCCATCCCGACCATCGACGCCATCCCCAGAGCGAGTACCGCCAGAGCGGGCGCGCGAAACCGCTTCTTGTTTCCTGCTTTCGAGTGCGACGCGTTCACGGGGCTTCTCCGTTGTTGGTGTGTGGATTAAGTCACGCAAAACGCACCCGACTTCTGCCACGCCGGGCGCACACGCAAGATCGACGGATAGACTGTGGCCGTCCAGCCCGGAGTCCGGCATGCCAATTGACCCCAACGACCTGCGTACCGGCGGCGCACTGCAAGGCGCAGTGGCAGCCTCGCTGGTCCGCCACCGCGACGCGGTAGCCGAGCTCGCGCCGGGCACAAGGATCGGCATCTACCGCGTGATGCACGAATTGGCTCGCGGCGGCATGGCCATTGTGTATCTGGCCGAACGCGCCGACGGCGAGTACGAGCAGCAGGTCGCGCTGAAGTGGATGTTGCAAGCGCAACCCGATGCCGCAAGTGAAGCGCTGTTCCGGCGCGAGCGCCAGGCGCTGGCTGATCTGCGCCATCCACACATCGCGCGTTTGCTCGACGGCGGGCGCAGCGACGAAGGACGTCCCTGGTTTGCGATGGAACTCATCGCGGGCGAACGTCTCGACATGCATTGCGTGCAGGCCGAACTGCCCGTGCCGCAACGGCTCGCGCTGTTCCAGCAGGTCTGCGCTGCGGTTGCATTCGCACATGCGCGCGGAGTGATCCATCGCGACATCAAGCCTTCCAACGTGATGGTCGACTCCGACGGGAGCGCCAAGCTGCTCGACTTCGGCATTGCGCAGTTGTTGGGTCAGGACGACCATCTCGCCGCACGCGCCTACACGCCCGGCTTCGCTAGTCCGGAGCAGGTGCGCGGCGAGCCGCTCACCGTGGCGTCGGATGTGTATCAGCTCGGGCGCCTGCTGGCTTCACTGCTGAGCGTCGACGCAGCCGAGCAGGCCGCCGTTACCGTCCCCGTCTCATCGCTCCCAACGCTCGATGATGCCTGGACCCTTCCTCTCCCACGCCATGCAGGGCCCGATCTCGTTGCCATCCTGCGGCTCGCCACCGCGACCGATCCGATGCATCGCTATGCGACCGCCGACGCGCTGGCATCGGACGTGCAGGCCTATCTTGAAAAACGCCCGGTTGTCGCGCAGCGACGCAGCGCAGGATATGTCTCGTGGCGATACATACAGCGCCATCCGCTTGCGGTGGCGGCCAGCACCTTGGTGATCGTGGCCGTGATTCTTGGCACACTGCTCTTTGCCCATCGGCTTCGCGTGGAACGCGACGCAGCCAACTACCAGGCTCGCGCCGCGACGGCAGTGTTGGATTTCCTCAATCAGGATCTACTCGATGCCGCCAACCCGAAAAACCGGGTCCCCAACGCACCCGACATGACCGTACGCGAAGCATTGCGCGTCGCCGAGGCCAGCGTCGATCGTCGATTCGGCTCGCAGCCAGAGATTGCCGTCAGCGTGCTGACCACGCTGGCCGAGTTGCAGTATCAGTTCGGCGAGTTTGACGCGGCGTTTGCCCTGATCGACCGGGCAACGGTCATGCCCGGATTCCGCGCCGACAGCCCCGAGGGCCTGCACGCGCGCGCCGAGCGCGGCATCATCCTTACCACCGTCAATCGCTTCGATGAAGCCGAGCCGCTGTTGGTCGACGTCGTCGCGGATGCCGAGCGCGTACTCGGACGCGAGCATCAAAAGACGCTCGAGTACACGCTGCGTCTGGTCGAAAATTCCGAGCGGCGCAATCCGGACATGTCGCAGGCACCGCGCCTGGCAGAGTTGCGCGACCGCGCCAACGCCGCACTCGGACAACCCAACGCGATCGCCGGTGAGGCGGACTACCTGATCAGTGACGACGCCCGCATGCTCGGCACGCCCTTACGTGGAGCCGCCGAAGCCAGGCGCGCGCTGGCGACCTTGACTGCGGTGCACGGTCCGGATCATCCGGCGACGCTAAAAGCCAAGGTGACAGTGGCAGCCGTGCAGTTCGCCGAAGGCCAGGTCGACGCTGCGCTTGACAGTCTTCGCGAAGCACATCGATCACAGGTTTCCCGCTACGGCCCGGATGTTCTGGATGCCCTGTACATGCAGAACGAGTTGGGCCTGCAGCTCATCTACGCGGAGCGCTATGCGGAAGCACAAACTGTCATCAACGACCTGCTGGCGCGTCGCGAACGCGTGCAAGGAATGCAGTCGGAGCAACTCATTCCCGCGCTCAGCAACCTCGGAAACGTTTATTTGCGCCAGGGCCAACCCGCCGATGCGTTGGCATCGTTCGAGCGCTGCGCGGCCATTATTGCTGCCATCCCGAACACACCACGCTACATGATGGCCAGCGTGCGCCGCGGCCAAGCCGATGCGCTGCGCGAGCTCGGACGCTTTGCTGAAGCAGAGACTGCGCTCAACGCTGGCGATGCGGCCGCCGCTGAATTGGCGACAGGGGACCTGCGCCGATTCACTTTGCAGGGCAGCCGCGCCCGCCTCCTGATTGCGCGCGGCCAAACTGAAGAAGGACTGCGACTTCTCGATTCCACGATCGTCACGATGCGCACCCAGGTCGGCGACACCCACCCTTACCTGAAGCCACTATTGGCAGCAGCGGCGGCGACAAGAGAACGCGGGGTGAACGGCGAACAGGTGACGCCGCCTCCATGAGCGCGCGGCACCCGGAGATCTCCTCGCAGATCACCCTGCCGTCCGAATGCGCTTCAGAACATTGCAGGTAGACTGCGGACGTCCCCAGCCGGAGTCCGGCATGCCGATCGACCCGAACGAACTCCGCACCGGCGGTGCGCTGCAAGGCGCGGTCGCCGCTTCACTCGTGCGCCAGCGCGATGCAGCGGCCGAGCTCGCGCCGGGCACACGGATCGGCATCTACCGCGTGATGCACGAACTGGCTCGCGGCGGCATGGCCATCGTGTATCTGGCCGAGCGCGCCGATGGCGAGTACGAGCAGCAGGTCGCGCTGAAGTGGATGTTGCAAGCCCAACCCGATGCGGCAAGCGAGGCGCTGTTCCGTCGCGAGCGCCAGGCACTCGCCGATCTGCGTCACCCGCACATCGCTCGCCTGCTGGACGGCGGGCGCAGCGACGAGGGACGTCCGTGGTTTGCGATGGAACTCATCGCGGGCGAACGTCTGGATACGCATTGCGTGCAAGCCGGCTTGCCCGTGGCGCACCGACTGATCCTGTTTCAGCAGGTTTGTGCCGCGATTGCCTTTGCGCACGCGCGCGGCGTGATCCACCGCGATATCAAACCTTCTAACGTACTGGTCGACAGCGATGGCAGCGCCAAGCTGCTCGACTTCGGCATCGCGCAATTGTTGGGCCAGGATGACGCGCTCGGCGCGGGTGCCTACACCCCGGGTTTCGCCAGTCCCGAGCAGGTTCGCGGGGAGCCACTGACGGTGCAGTCCGACGTCTATCAACTCGGTCGGTTGCTGGCGTCGCTGCTCAGCGCACATGCGCAGGAGCAAGCCACGATTGCCACGCTGACGCACGCGCCGGTGCCACTCGGCGACGCTGCCGTTGCGCCGCAGCCCGCAGTGCCTGCCGGGCTGCACACCGATATCGTCGCGATTCTGCGCAAGGCTTGCGCCACCGATCCTTTGCAGCGCTACCCCACCGCCGATGCGCTCGCCGCCGATGTCGCGGCGATGCTCGCGCGCCAGCCGGTGGCGGCACGGCCGCGGACCGCAGCCTATGTCACCACGCGCTTCTTGCAGCGCCATCCGTTCGGCATCGCACTCGCCGCGATGGCGCTGACGTTGCTGATCGGCGGCGCGATCTTCTTCACTGCGCGCCTGGCCCAGGAACGCAATCTCGCGCAGCGAGAACGCGACGCCGCCGCGGAACAGGCGCGCATCTCCAATGCCGCGCTCGCTTTCGTGCGCGTGGATCTCCTCGCCGCCGCCGATCCTGCCAACAGTGGCGGACGCGATGTGACCGTGCGCGAGACGCTCGATCGCGCCGCGGACACGGTGGGCGATCGTTTCAAGGACGCGCCGCTGGAAGAAGCCACCGTGCGCCTGACCTTGGCCGACGTTTACCAGGGGCTTGGCGACCTGCAGCAAGCGGAAATTCACGCGCGCGCGGGTGTCGAGGCCGCGGCGCGATCGGATTCCCCTGCCGCCGCGCCGCTCGGCGCTTATATCCGGCTTTCGTTGGCCATGGCGATCGCCTCGCAGCGCCGACTCGACGAGGCCATCGAGGCCCTCCCCGTCTTCGCCGAAGGCGACAGCGGCGACTCTGGCCTGGAGGAAACACATATCCAGGCCGATCTGCTGCGGTCCAATTACGTCTTGCTGCAGGACAAGTTGGCGCTGGCGGAAGAACTCGCCGCTAGCGCCGCGGAACGCGCCCTTCGGCTGCAAGGCGAGAATGGCCGTCTCTATAACGAGGCCTTGTTTTATCGCGCTACGCCGCTGCGCCTGCTGGGTCGCTTCGAGGAAGCACTGGACGTCCTGCAGCGCGTGTATGCGCTGGACGTGGAGCAACTTGGTCCCGACCACATCAAGCTGGTGGCGGTTCAACACCTCATCGGAACGACGTTGCGGCAGATGGGCCGGCCAGAAGAAGCGGTCGAGATCTTGCGCAAGGTGATTGCCGCACGCAGCACGGTGCTTGGTGTCGACCACCACCAGACGCTGTCGAGCATGCGCGAGCTGGCCACGGCACTGCAGGACCTGGGCCGTTACGAGGAAGCCGCGCAGTGGTTCGAGTCCGTGTTGGAAACCGCCCTCCGGCTCAACGGTCCAGATCACAGTTCCAGCAGCGACGCGCGCAACAATCTCGGCCTGTTTTACCTCCGCAGCGGCCAACTCGACGAGGCCGACAAGCAATTCGCCGAACTGTTCGCCAGCGCCGAACGTCAGGGCATCTTGGGCAGCCAAAAAATGCTCACGCCGCTTGACAATCTTGCCTCGCTGCGGCGCGAGCAGAAGCGCTACGCCGAAGCCGAGGAACACCACCGCGAACTGGCCGCGCTGGACGAAAAATCCCTCGGTCCGGACGACCAGAAACGCGCCTTTCACGCCACGAACTGGGCGACGACGCTGGACCTGCAAGGCCGCTGTGCGGAAGCCGAGGCGAAATGGAAAGGCGCGCTGGCATTGCTGGTGCGCGTGGTGGGCGAAGACCACCTGCATGTCCGACGGTTGCGCGAAGCCCGGGAGAAATCGCAGACGCAACGCGCCGGTGCCGGACATGCAGACCCGGCCTGCACCGGTCCGCCTGGCGGCGCTTAGCGTTTCACGCTCAGTTCAATAGGACCTTCGATGGACATGAACATCCGTCATTCCCCGGAGCAGTCCTCACGCTCGCAGCGATAGAAGCGAAGCTCGCCGCTGCCGGTGTCATGAAGCACGGCACCGAGGCCGAATATTCCCAAATCAGCCGCATCTATGGCACCCCCGCCCCCTCCGGCCGCACTCAGGGAAAATGCGTCGGATAACGAAGAAGTGTTGAAGCCGTAGCCGCGCACGCGGCTGCCGGTATCGGTCCTGAACAACACGGGCAGGCCCTGGGGAGTACGTGCGAAGGCTTGATGCGACGGTATTAAACTAAGAGCCGATCTGGCCACGCCTATATTGGTGGAGCAGTCGGGTGCTGTGCAAAGTACCAGATCGTCACGCGCCGCCCCCGGTTTGCCCCAACTCACCCAATGCCGTGCAACGCTGTTGAGGACGATCGACGTCATCGTCAATGGCGGCGCCACATCACCGTCGCTGGACAGCGTTTGCGTAGTGAAAGCGCTGCAACTGGCAGTTGAGCAATTGACCATCAACACAGCGCTGCCCTGCGAGATAAGCGCGAAGCGAGGAAGCGACAATTGATCGTCGCGCGTCGCGGCGATGTCGCTGATGAACGTACCGCCACCAGTTAGGCCAGTGAGCGCGGTGATGGTCGAGGAGGTGCAGTCGGGGTCGTTGCACAGCGCGAACTTGTAGCCGTTGTTGCTGCTGTCGTGGTAAGCGATGCCCGCCCTTCCGTTCACGTCCATGATTTCGGCGAAACGACCGACGTCTCCGCCGCTATCGATGGTCCGGATGATGTTGCTCGCGCTGCAATCCGGATTGGTGCAGATTGCGAGCTTGAGATCGTCGCCCGTCGCGTCGTAATAGGCCATTGCGTGGCGGCCGCTGACGCGCGTGAGACTGACGAACTGTCCGACATCGTTGGCGGGGTCGTCGATCACCACCGGCAAGGGAATCGTTGTGCAGGTCTGATGGTTGCAGCGTAGATACTTCAGGCGACCGTTGGTGGCGTCGTAGTAGGCCACCGCCGGAACATTATCGTTGTGTGCGACGGAGAGATGCGTCCCCACCACGCCATCGGTGTCAAGCACGCTGACGTGCGTGCCTCCCACCGGCACCAGATAGATGCACTCGACGCTTCCGTCCGGGTTGATCGCGCTGACTGCCGCTTTGTCCCTCATGCAGCGGCCTTCGACCTGGAACTGCGTCGTTAAGGAACTGATTGAAAGCGTCTCGATCCCGGTGGCGTTGTCGCGCGTTCTGCTCAGACCCGAACCGGACGGCGTGATGATCCCACTCACCACGGTGCGGCAGGTGGGGACGCCGCCGGAAGATGCGCCGATCATGGCCTGTCCCGGGGTGCAGTCGGTGGTGAGGCGGCGCTGCAATCCCGTCGTCGTACTCGTGGTATCAACGTCGGCAGCGGAGAGTGATCCGTCAGCGATCTCCGCGCCTTGCACGCTGCTCGCGGCCACGCTCAGTGCGCGTTGCGCATAGGGCGTTGGCGTCGATTCCTGGCGCGGGGTCAGGGTGGTGAAACCGTTCGGATTGGTCGCGTCGCCCAAGGCATCTTCGCGTACCCCGATCTCCAGGAACACTCGCTGGCCGCTGAACACGCCGAGGCCCAGGTCCACGGACACGGTGAACTCGCCGTCGATCACCGGGACCGCGTCAAGAATCGTCGGCTGGACATTGATCCGCGTTCCGCCTGTGCCGATGTCGAAGGCATCGAAACGCAGGTCGACCAGGCCGTTCTTGGGTTGTCCGGTCTCCTTCAACCGGCCCTGGTAGGTGAATTCGCTGCGGAGTTGCGCCTGCGCCGGCAGCGCGCCGGCAATGCCGCAGAACAGGACCACCATCGCTACCAAGGTTCTCATGCGTTTTCCCGCTCGGCGTCCGGAAGGGAGCCGCTTGCGAAGGGTTACGGAAAACGTGCTTGGGTTTTGCCATGCGCGGCTCGTAACGTGGAGCCCGAAGGGCCATGGAAATCGAGGCGACTATCCGGCCCGAGCCCACGGCAAAGCTTGAAAGCAAATTCTTTTACTGCAAAGCGCTCGGTTCAGCCCGGCGCTGCTTGCAGATTCGCCGCCAGCCACGCCCTTCCGGCATCCCAGTCGCGATGCGCGGTGCGCGGCGAGATGCCCAACGCGGTCGCGGTTTCCTCGTCGTTGAGTCCACCGAAGTAGCGGCACTCGAACACCTGCGCCTGGCGAGGTTCGATGTTGGCGAGCCGACTCAATGCCGCATCGATCTCGATCAAGGTTTCGAACTGACTTTCGTCGGCAACCTGCACGTCGTCGATCGCCACCTGGACGGCACCGCCGCCGCGCTTGGCGGCGAGCCGTTCGCGCGCGTGATCGGTCAACACCTGACGCATGATCCGCACCGCCAACGACATCAAATGGCTGCGGTCGCGCGGCGCGCCGCTGGCCTGCGACAGCCGCAGGTAGCACTCGTGCACCAGCGCGGTGGTGTTGAGCGTCTGCCCGGCGCGTCCGGAGAGCGAACTGCGGGCGAGCCGTTTCAGATCCGGGTACACCAACTGCACCAGGCGATCCCAGGCGCTGCGGTCACCTCCGCCGGCGAGGTCGAGCAGTTGGGTGATGTCGACGGGAGCGGTCATGACGGCATTCTAGTGCGGACTGTGATCTTGCGCGGTAGTCGACACCATCCTCACCCCAACCCTCTCCTTGAAGGAGAGGGGGCTGTCCGCGCAGGCTGATGTAACCGAGGCTATCCGTGACACGACGACACAGCTCCCTCGCCTTCAAGGGGAGGGTGGGGGTGAGGATGGTGTTGCCTCGCCCATCCATCGCCACAGATCAGCGCCAAACGCTGTGCTCTAATTCCAGACTCATGCCCTGCATTCCACCGAGGTCACCATGTCATCTCGCCTGCTGATGCTATTCACGCTGTCGGCGCTTGCCGCGGCCAGCACCGCACCCGCCACTGCTGCTCAGCCAGTGTCGAGCGCAAAGATCTTTCCCCTGCCCTACGAACAACGCACCCTCGACAACGGTCTGCGCGTGATCGTGGTACCTACCGATACGCCCGGTGTGGTCAGCATCCAGATCCCGATGCAGACGGGATCCCGCAACGAGGTCGAGATCGGCAAGACCGGTTTTGCGCATTTCTTCGAGCACATGATGTTCCGCGGCACCCCGGCGTACCCGGCCGATGCTTACCAGGCGATCATCAAGAACGCCGGCGCCGACCAGAACGCATACACATCGAGCGACCTCACCAACTACTACACCAACTTCACCACTGACGATCTGGAAAAGGTAATCGAGGTCGAAGCCGACCGTTTCCAGCACCTGAACTACAGCCGGGAACAGTTCCGCACCGAAGCGCTCGCAGTAAAGGGCGAGTACCTGAAAAACTATTCGAACCCGCTGCTGAAAGGCTTCGAGCGCCTGTCCGATCTCGCCTACGACACCCATAGCTATGGCCACACCACGATGGGCTATCTCGCCGACATCGAGGCCATGCCCGACCAGATGGATTATGCGAAGACCTTTTTCGACCGCTGGTATCGCCCCGAGTATGCAAGCGTGATCGTCGTCGGTGACGTCGACGCGAAACAGACGCTGGCGCTGATCGAGAAATACTGGGGGCATTGGCCGCGCGGCGACTACACCGTCGCGATTCCGGCCGAGCCGCCACTACCCGGCCCGCGCTACGAACACCTGAAATGGGAAGGTCCGACCCTGCCCTACCTGCTCAACGCCTGGCGCGGCCCCGCCTTCGGCACCGACGACCGCGAGACCCCGGCGCTGATGCTGCTGGCCGAGATCTATTTCGGCCAGACCTCGGAGATTTTTCAGAAACTGGTTGTGCGCGAGCGCCTGGCCGACCAGTTCTTCGCCAATGCACCGACCAACGTCGATCCCGGCTTGTTCACGATCGGTGCGCGCCTCACCGACGCCAAACACGCGCAGACCGTCACCGCGGCGATCCAGACCACCCTGCTGCGAGCACGGACGCAGCCGTTGGATGCCGCCCAGCTTGCCGAAGCCAAGTCGCGCGTAAAGTACGGCTTCGCTGCGACGCTCAACTCCGCGGCGACGATCGCCGCCACGCTCGCTCGCTTCGTGTCCTACGAACGCGACCCGGAAACGCTGAACCAGCTTTACGCGCAGTTCGACCAGGTCGCGCCGCAGGACATCGTCGACATGGCGAACCGCGTGTTCACCGATGCGAATCGCGCCAGCCTGTCGATCTCCAACGACGTCGCGCTGATCGGTGCGAACGGCTTCGGCTCGCTCGATGCGTTGGCGAAGTCCGCGACGCAGGACGCCGTCAAGCCATCCGCAATCAGGCTGCTGGAGCAGCCATCGAAGTCGCCGCTGATCGATGTCGCGCTGATCTTCCACACCGGCGCCGCGTTCGATCCGCTCGGCAAGAAAGGCCTGGCCTGGCTCACCGCATCGATGATCGCCAACGGCGGCACTGCCCGGCGCAGCTACGCCGAACTGCAACAGGCGTTCTACCCGCTGGCCTCGGGCGTGGGCGTACAGATCGACAAGGAGATGGTGAAGTTCGCTGCCACCGTGCACCGCGACAACGTCGACGCCTGGTATGCGCTGGTGCGCGAAATGCTGCTCGAACCCGGCTTTCGCGAAGACGACTTCGCGCGTTTGAAGCAGCAGCAACTCAACGCCATCAAGGTCGACCTGCGCAGCAACAACGACGAGGAGTTCGGCAAGGAAGCGCTGTACGAAGCCGTGTACGGGCCCGCGCATCCCTATGGCGCGCTCAATGCAGGGCACATCAAGGACTTGGAGTCGATCACGCTCGACGAGGTGCGAGGGTTCTTCGCCGCGAATTTCGGTCCGCAGCGATTGCAGGTTGGCCTCGCCGGCGGCTACGACGCAGGTTTCAAGCCGCGACTACTTGCCGACCTGGGAAAAATGCCCGCGGTGGGACCCGCGAAACTCGACGCGCCCGCCGTGCCAGCGCAGATGCAGCGCCACGCGCGCATCATCCGCAAGGAAACCCAGGCAGTCGCGGTGTCGTTCGGATGGCCAATCGACCTCAAGCGCGGCGATCCCGACTGGATCGCGCTGTGGCTGGTACGCAGCTATCTCGGCGAACACCGCAACAGTTCGGGCCTGCTCTACCACCAGATCCGCGAACAGCGCGGCATGAACTATGGCAACTATGCCTACGTGGAGTACTTCCCGTTCGGCATGTTCCTGATGCAGCCGAGCCCGAACTACGCGCGCGACAACGATCTGTTCCAGGTCTGGCTGCGCCCACTGCGCGACAACAACGACGCGATGTTCGCCACCCGCGTCGCACTGCACGAACTTGACAAGCTGGCGAACGACGGTCTCGGCGCCGACGAGTTCGAAGCCAGCCGCGCCTTCCTGCACAAGTTTGTCGCGATCCTCACCGCCTCCAGCACCCGCCGCCTCGGCTACGCGCTGGACTCGCAATGGTTCGGCACGCCCGAATTCCTGCAGTACGTCCGCGGCGGACTAGATGCCCTGACCCTGGATGAAGTTAATGCCGCGATTCGCAAGCACGTCAAGCCCACCGCCGCGCAGTTCGTTTTCGTCGCCAAGGATGCCGCCGGTCTCGCGGCGGCACTGGCCGCCGACACGCCTTCTCCGATCCGCTACAACACCGACAAGCCGAAAACGCTCACTGATGAAGACGCGATCATCGCCAATGCGCCGCTCGGTTTGCCGGCAGATCGAATCGAAGTGATCGATGCAGAGCGCGTATTCGAGTAGGCCGGGCTGACAAGCGCGGCATGTCGGATGCGAAACGCGCAGCGCTGGGCTCGCCAGCCCAGCTTGCGATGCTATGCCTGGTAAACGCTCCGCGCCGCGTCCCCCAACGCTCGCATCGCGAGGCGGTAGGGACCGGGGCCATGGCTGATCCGTGCCACGCCGAGTTCCGCCAGGCGCTTTGCCGATGGCGCCGTGGGCAGCACCATGATGTTGACAGGGAGCTCACTGGCACGGCACATGCGCTCGATCATCGTCTCATTCACCAGACCCGGAACGAAAATACCGCTGGCACCGGCGTCGGCGTAGGCCTGCGCGCGCCGGATCGCCTCATCGACCAGCGAGTCATCGTGGTTTGTGGGTGCTGTTTTCAGAAACAGGTCCGTTCGCGCGTTGATGAACACCGGAACTGCCGTACGATCCGCCCCCTGGCGCGCGGCCAGGATGCGGCTGGATTGATCCTCGATCGAGTACAGGCCTGCGCCACCGATAATCTGATCCTCCAGATTGAAGCCGACCGCGCCGGCCGCAATCGCACGCGCCACCGTGTCTGCGACGATCGTAGGCGCGTCGCCATAGCCCGCTTCCAGATCGATCGTCACCGGGAGCGAGACGCTGGCGACGATACGCGCGAGGTTGTCGAGCGCAAACGCAAGCGGAAGCGCTTGTCCATCGTCCCATCCCTGCGCGGCCGCGACCGACCAGCTTCCGGTAGCGATGGCCTTCGCGCCCGCGCCGGCGACCACGCGAGCGGTGCCCGCATCCCACACGTTGAACAGCACCAAGGGATCGCCCTTGATATGCAGGGCATGGAAGGATTCGGCGCGTTTCAGCTGTTCGATCGGGATGGACATGCAGCGATCTCCGTTGTTGCGATCAATATGACGCTCGGCGTTTCAATCAACCTGCATCGCAGGCATCTTGCGGTAGGTCAGCGCGCGCCACACCCATTCCACCGGACCGTAGTGGAAGCGGGCCATCCACCAGCGGCTGAGCAGCATTTGCACCACGAAGAACGCGAGCACCAGCAACACCTGCTGCGCGCGCGGAACCTGGCCCCAGAGCCCGAATCCATAGCCGTAGAACAGGGTGCTGAAGGCGATCGACTGCAACAGATAATTCGTCAACGCCATGCGACCGACAGGTCCGAGCCAGTCGCGCAAGACGGGCAGCGGGCCGAGCGTCAGCAGCACCAACCCGCTGGTGTAGGCGAGGCAGAGCAGCAGGCCGCCCAGCGTCATCCAGGTAGTGCCTATGGCCAACGCCGGTGTCGGGACAGCCATGTCCATGCCTTCCATATAGCGCATTGCGATTACGACCAGCACCGTCCCGGATACGCCGCCGAGCCAAAGCAGACGATGGAACAGTGCGGCGTGTGCTTGCGGGGCCCGCATCACACCTGCGCGGATAAACCACGCGCCGAGCAGGAACATTCCGACAACGCCCGGCACCAACATCGGCATCCAGCCGTACTGCATCAACGCATCCTGGAAACGCTGTCGCACTACGTCGAAGTAGCCACCGTCGCGATACGCGATCTCGGCGGCGGCATACCCTTCGTGCATGACGCGGCTGGCCTCGGCAAGTTCCTTCGCCACGGCCGAGGCCGCAGACGGATCGAGATTTGCTGCGGCAAGCGCGCCGACGATGAGCCAAAGCAGTAGGACCGGCACAAAGTACAGCGCCAAACCCCACTTCCACAGTTGCGAAACGGGCGTATTGCGGAACAGCAGCAGCAACAGGAAGCCGCCGACCGCATAAGGCACCAGGATGTCGCCAGCCCAGATCAAGGTCGCGTGCGCGAATCCGATCAACAGCAACACCAACAGGCGACGCGCGTAGATGCCGGCAAAACCGGGGTCGGCACGCAGGCCGTCGGCACGTTCCAGCATCACCGCAAAACCCATGCCGAACAGCAGCGAAAACAGGGTCCAGAATTTGCCCTGCACAAAGGCTGCAATGCTCCAGCCGACGACATAGTCGATGCCACTCAGGGCGGGATCGAGTCCGAGCATGATCCCTTGCAGCGGACGGGTGAAGAACTCGATGTTCATCAGCGCGATACCGAGCAACGCGAAGCCGCGCAGGACGTCGAGTACCGCGATGCGTGCGGACGGCAGGACGGGGGCGAATTCTTCAGTGTGCGATGTGGGCGCTTGCATGTAGTTGCGCGGCTCTTGCCCCTCTCCTTCAAGGAGAGGGCTGGGTGAGGATGGTGTTCAAGTTCGTCGCTAACCGTCCAGCGGGCCGCCGCAATGGAAACTGTAAAAATCGCGATCAGCCGTGCGCGTGCCCGCCCGCGCCATGCACATGGCCATGCTTGATCTCTTCCTCGCTGGCTTCGCGCACTTCGACAATGTCGACGGCAAACCGCAAGGTCTTGCCCGCCATCGGATGGTTGAGGTCGACGTCCACCACCGACATGCCGACCTTCTGCACCGTCACCAAGCGTGGACCCTGGTTCGTCTTCATCACAACCGTGGTGCCTGCCTTGAGCCGCGAACCGTGAAAATGCTTTTTCGGGATGCGCTGAGTCAGTCCTTCGCTGCGTTCGCCGTAGGCCTGGTCGGGAGTCACCGTCGCCTCGAACTTGTCGCCGGCTTCCTTTCCCTCGAACGCGGCCTCGAGGCCGGGAATGACGCCGCTGTGACCGGCAAGGAACGCCAGAGGCTCACGCCCCTGCGAGGATTCCAGCTCGCCGCCGGTTACATCGGACACAACGTAGTGGAAGCGGACGACGCGGTTTTTCTCGATTTTCATGGCTTGGCGCGCGGGTTACGGGGCGCGCAGCATACTGCGCCGCGCGAACCACGTCACGATTTGCAGGCCGCAGTCGCATTCACGCTGCGACTCACACTAAAGGTGCGAACCACCGCACACGCCGCCGCGGAAAGCTGACCGGCACCTGTCTCCCACCGCCTCCGAACGCCTCGTGGTTGACAGGGGCCGCCAAATCCCGGAGCGTGAGTTGTGACTCGCCTCCACGCCCTGTTCTTCTGGCTGTCGCTGATGGGACCGCTGATGCTGCTGCACGCCTGCGCCGGCCCACTGGCACCGCCACGACCGTCGCACAGCGTGCCGCGCGGCGATGCGGCGGATGCGAACGACGTGCTGTTCCGTGCCTTGGGTCTGGTTGGTACACCGTACCGATACGGCGGCAATACGCCGGCAGGCGGCTTCGATTGCAGCGGGCTGGTGGGGTACGTGTTTCGCGATGCTGCAAATGTGGCATTGCCACGCGCCTCGCGCGACATGGCGAAACTCGATTTGCCGAAGGTGTCGCGACCGGGTCTTGCGCCGGGGGACCTGGTGTTTTTCGGCAACGGTCGCGATGTCAATCACGTTGGCATCTATGTCGGCGAGGGTCGCTTCGTGCATGCACCCAACACGGGCGGGACCGTGAGACTCGATGCGCTCGACGGGCCGTACTGGGGCGAGAACTATCTCTACGCCAGGCGCGTGTTGCGGTGATGGCTCGCGTGCCGCTTCACCCTCGAGGACTTCACCCGCGAAAGCACGATCAAGATGGCCAGAGAGGCGACCAGCAACAGGTTCGATAAAACGAACACCTGCGAACCCAGCAGCCAACCGTACAACAGGAAACCGGCTGCAGTCGCGAGCTGTCCGAGAAATAGCCAAAGCGAGACGCCTCGGCAGTGATCCTCCTGCCATTGTGTCCACACCTGGCTCGAAACCGTGGCAAACAGAAGCAACGCCGCGGCCCATCCGATCCAGTCAGCGGTCTGCATGACGCTCACCCGCCCAGTAAAACTTCGCGTTGACGATCCATGCGCGGTCCGAGTGCCTCGGCCGTGTCCGTGTCGAGTACCTTTTTCGCAGCGCGGAAGAGTTCCTTCTCTTCCTCGTCGAGGTGGTGAACTATCGCCTCTTTCAACACCGCGAAATTGGCGCGCCAATAAGGATCTTCCGGGTTCAGGCCCGCGATCACGGGCAGTAGCGTGTCGGCAACCGCATGCTCGACCTCACCCTCGCGGGTGAGGTTGGCCGCATCTTTGTGCTTAAGCAGTTCGGCGTACACCACTTTCTCTTCCGCCTTCGCGTGCGCGCTCAGGAAGACCTGCAATTCGGCGAACAACGTCGCTCGTGTCTCCGGCTTGCTGTCTTCCAGATTTTCGATCTCGATCAGATAGTTCCTGATGATCTTGTGATCGTCGCGCAGCGTGTCGTAGATATCCATGATCGCGGGCCCTAATGAATGGGACTATCGGCTTCCGCGCGCGGTGCCACGGCGAAGCAGGTTGACGAGCGCAAGCAACACGACTGCGCCACCCAGCGAAACCAGGAACGAACCGACCGACAGACCCGAATTAATCGTGCCTACGCCGACCAGAGGCGAGATGATGAACGCGGCGAGCAAGGCGCCGACGATGCCGACTACCACGTTCAACAGGATGCCCTGCTGGCCGTCGGTCTTCATGATCAAACTCGCAAGCCAGCCTACGATGCCGCCGACGATCAACCAGATGATGATGCCCATGATGTTCTCCAGAGTTTGTTGCGGCTCGATATAACGAGAACGCGGCGACGAATGTCCGCGTTGCGAGCTGAATGCAGCAAGCGTGCCAATGCCTGAACCATCGCAAACTCCCGGCAATATGGCGTTTTCGTAGTGGGCTTTGATGGGGTCTGTTGCAGATCGCCGCATCGAGCCTCCTCTGGCGTGCAAATTGCGCGACCGGTTCTCTCTACGATCCGTAGGCGCGACCCGTCATAGCAACGCCACGGTGACTGTCGACCGGAAAAGTTGGTGCTCTTGCAGCGCGCCGTGGCCGCCTCGAGACAATCCGAACGCTCCGGACTAATCAGCCGAAACCGTAAGGCGTACTGCCTGATCCTTGCCTCGTCACCGCTCAGGCTGCATGCGCTACTCCATCGCAGAGAGCCGCGGTGAATTGAAGGGTGACCTACTATCAAAAAATAAAACTCCAATCTTCGACACTGCAACGACACATCAAACAAGCGCTGCGCCGGGTCACACCCCATATTCCAATTTATGTTCCGGCAATCATAGGGTGCTGCTCCAGCGCACTACGCGTCATTTATCAATTTGCCGAATTCAAGCGCACCTTATCGCGTTACCGTGAGACTACGTTGGCCACCGCACGGAGGGAAACAAGACACAGGGGTAGGCTGAAGCATATTTCACCAAGAAGGAGCGTTCTCATGCATATGACCCTTGTAGATTTGGAAACGAAGTTTTGGCAATCGATGGTAGACCAAGATACCGACACCGCACTTTCTCTCCTATGCGAACCGGCCATCATGGTTAGCGCGCATGGAGCGATGAAGTTTGACCATGAAGGCTATCGGAAGATGGCGGAGCAAGGAACGATGGTTCTTGCCTCCTTCAAACTAAGCGGTGTGGAGGTTATTTTCCCCAACGAAGCCACCGCCGTGCTGATGTACCACGTCCAACAAACTATGACGCCGCGGGGGAAGACCGAAAGCACCACACAAGAGATGACGGATTCATCAACTTGGGTTCACAACGGAAAAAATTGGTTGTGTGCCATTCACACTGAGACGCCTTCCACATCGAAGGCGCCTAAAGTCTAGGAAAGCACTTGGCGCTGCCCATAGGAGAGAAACATGACCATCACTGGAAGCTGCCATTGCGGGAAAACTGCATTTAGTATCGAGGGTGACATGCCAGCGAAACTCACTCGATGCACTTGCTCATTCTGTTCCAAACGAGGTGCTTTGTTGGCGTACTACCAGCCGAGTCAGTTTCACGTTGTAACCCCAGCGACCGACGATGCGACTTATCGCTGGAACACAAAGCTCGTGGCGCATCACCACTGCCCCGCATGCGGGTGTGCCACGTTCTCCGACAGTCCAGCCTTCGAGCCAGATGGAAGTTGGGACAAGAGTACGCGTCGCATTGGAGTCAATGCTCGCCTATTCGACGACTTCGATGCGGAAGAAGCGCCGGTTGTGGTTATCGACGGTAAGAACCTTTGGTAGCTGCCATACCAGGATCATTGCGCCTTGCCTGCGCTTCGATCAAGCGGTAACCCTACCATCGAGCGCACCCGCTCTCGTTCACCTATTGGAGTTAAAACATGGCACTTCCTGAACCTCACCGTATCGATCGTGTCGAACACGAAACCCTTACATTCGAGCGTCAACTTAAAGCACCAAGAGAAGCAGTATTTGAAGCACTTTCGGACGCGGTTGCTCGGGCCAAGTGGGCCTCGCCATCCCCAACCGCTGTTGTCATTTACGATTCGGAGAATTTCATTGAGAACGGAGAGGATGAATATCGTTGTGGATCCAAGGATGATCCGAACATACATGGCAGAACCCACTATCTAGAAATAGTACAAAATAACCGAATCGTTTCTTCTGAAACGCTAACCATGAACGGCCAGAGACTTAGTGCGTCTATCACCACAGTGGAGCTATCGTCGGCAGACTCAATGACGATACTCAAACAGACAACCCATGTTGCTTCATTCATCGGCGCTTCGATGATTGACGGGTTCAAGCAAGGAAATAATGCGTCCTTGGACAACTTGGTGAAGTACGTTGATGACCGAAACGCTGCCTAACAATTCAATCAATCCGAAGTTGCTTCGCAACTCAGCTTTACTCATGCCGCGCACGAGTGCTGCGATGATCTTGGAAAAAGCATGTCGAGAACTGTGTCGCAGAAGATGGGAGTGAAAGAAGGGATACGTGCCTTCTTTCGGAATGCTCCGGCTTCAGCGCTGGGGGCCATGAAGCTTCCTAAGCTCAGTGTCAGCCAGACATTGCGTGG
>JBKJTK010000464.1:0-16875 GCA_046590875.1 Chiayiivirga sp. | reverse complement strand
GCTTTCCCGGAAGACGGCGAAGCCGATCAAACCTCGGCGGAATTTCAGGTCAACGGCGTTTACGACCGCTGGGACTTCGTGGCAGGGCTTTACTACTTCACCGAGGAAGGCTCGAACCTGCAGGACCCCAACATCTTCCTCGGCGGGGCCGGTACCTATTTCCTCGCGCAGGAGGTCGACAGCAAGGCAGCTTTCGCCAACGTCGGCTACCAGATGACCGACCGCTTCCGCCTGTCGGGCGGCCTGCGTTTCTCACGTGACGAGAAAGATGCCTTCGTCGACATCAGCGGCTTCCTGTCGGACACGGGACAGCGCGATTGGTCCGAGACCAGTTGGGACCTGTCGGGCGTTTACGAGTTTGCCAACGGCATGAGTCTCTACGGCGCCCTGCAGAACGGTTACCAGTCCGGGCAGTTTCCGCCGCGCGCTTATTGCCTTTTCGGCAGCGTCGACACAACGCAGCCGGGCAACGTCAACCCCATCAACTGCTTCGTTGCCGGCGACAACATCACCGCGCAAAACTACGAGATCGGCCTCAAGGGACAGCCGTTCGACAACCTGCGTATGAGCCTCGGGGTGTTCACCACTCAATACGAGGATCTGCCCTACCAGGTCAGCACGACTTCGGGCGCCGGCTTCGATACGCGCAATATCATCGTCGACCAGGACTCCAGCGGCATCGAATGGGAAAGCACGCTGTTGCTCGGGGACGCTTTCCGCCTGCACACCTCGATCGGCTACATCAATGTCGATGTCGACGATCCGGTGGCGGTGGCGCCGCTGACGCCCGAATGGACCGCATCCATCAGTCCGGAATACACCCTCGGTCTGGCGAGTGGCGGCAGCCTGTTGCTGCGCGCCGACTGGTCGTTCCGCGACGATATGTTCGGCGAGCCCACCCCTGATCCGGCGCGCTTCACCCGCATCGACTCGCGCGACCTGCTCAATCTCAACGTGACCTACGTTTCGTCCGACGGCGATTGGAGCCTGGGCGCGTATGGGCGCAATGTGACGGACGAACGCTACGATCAGGGGCGCCTGAACACAGGCGACTACATCCTGGTGATGCTGAGCAACGATGCGAGCGAATTCGGGCTACGGTATACGCGCAATTTCGGTCGCTGACACGGTCCATGACGCGCTATGCGGAGCTGCAGTCGGAGTTCGTCCGCACCACCATAGAAGCGCTGAAGGCCCGCATTGCCGAACGCTTCCCCGGGGCGGGCCTGGCCCGGGTAGGCGCCGAGCTGCTTACGTTGGCCGACCAGAACCAGGTCGTGATCGAGCGCCTGCGCCGGCCCTTGTGGCCGATTCGCACGCTCACGGCCATCACGATTGTGAGCCTGGTGGCGCTCGCGGGGTGGGCCGTGTGGCAACTCGCTGGCCGGGCTTCCAGCGACATCGGCGGTGTGGCTGACCTGCTGCAGTCGGCCGACGCCGCCACCAACCAGTTGTTGCTGCTGTCTTTAGCGCTGGCCTTCCTGGTGTCGCTGGAGATGCGCATCAAGCGCCGCGATGCCTTGCGCATGCTGCACCGCCTGCGCAGCGTGGCGCACGTCGTCGACATGCACCAGCTGACCAAGGATCCCGAGAATGCCTTGCGGTCGATTCCCGCCACCGCCTCTTCACCTCTGCGCGTACTCACGCCGGCGCAGCTTGCGCGCTACCTTGATTACTGCTCCGAATTGCTGGCGCTGACCAGCAAGCTCGCTGCGCTGCATGCACAGCATCTGCAGGATCCGGTCGTACTTGGTGCGGTGAACGACATCGAGAGCTTGACCGCGGATCTGTCGCGCAAAATCTGGCAAAAGCTGACGATCCTGGATATGTCGCTCACACTGGCCGCCAGAGCCGAGAATGCCGGAGGGCCGCAAGCGCGGTGAACAGAGGGCGAAAACCGCTTCAATAGTGCAGTGGTGCATTCTGCTCCTGAGTCGGGATTGCCAACGGTGTAATGGCGCTCGCATACTCGAACCGGACTTGCGTCACGTAACTGTTTTGAACGTCAAATGACGGTGACGACCTTCGGCTATCCTGCGAACGTTTGACGTGACCTGAGAGCGCGATGAGCCCCCCCAAAACGCCTCCGAGCCGTACCAAACGTGACGCTCGCCTCGTGGCATCCCTTGCTGCTTCTGACCCGTCGGAGCGGGGCGCCGGCGCAGAGATGGCGATCCTTCAGGCGGAGACCGTCGACGACGCATGCGCGGCGCTGCTCGCCGCTCTCGGCCCAACCGGCCTCGCGGGGGTCGCGGTCGCCTACTCCGAAGCAGGCGGCGTAGCGTTCCACCCGAAGAGCGCGCGCACTGCGGAGGGTGAAGCGGCGGTCTCGATGGCGCTAGTGGCGACGCCGGATACCGCGGCTGCCGGGCTTCACGTGCTCCACCGCGATGTAGCAGGCGCGTCCGCGTTCCTGCTGGCGCGCGACGGCGGTGTCCTCCCTGGTTTTTCTCCCGCGCAGCAGAGGCTGCTTTGGCTTGGCGGGCACCGTTTACGCGAATTGCTCACGTTGCAGACACTGCAATCGTCAATCGCAGGCATGACGCGGGCGGACCAATTGCAGCGGGCGTTGTTCGAAATTGCAGATCTTGCCGGTTCGGACAGTGACATGTCGACGATGTTGCGCGGTCTGCACGACATCATCGGTCAGCTCATGTACGCGGAGAACTTCTACATCGCGCTGTACGATGGAGAACGACAGACCCTGCGATTCCTGTACTTTGTCGACACGGTCGACACGGTCGACCCGCTAGGCCCGAGGCCGGACGAAGAGATACCGATTGCGAGCCTGGAGCGCGGGCTGACGTGGTATCTCATCCAGGATCGCAAGCCTCTGATGGGCCCGTCCCATCTGCTGCGCAAGCAGGTTTCCGGACCACTGGAGTTGCACGGGCCGGACAGCGGCGATTGGCTGGGCGTGCCGATGCTGCGCGAGGGCAAGGCGGTCGGCGCGCTGGTGGTCCAGAGCTACCGCGACGGCGTCGTCTATTCCGATGCGAATCGGGCAGTGCTGGGGTTCGTGGCCGATCACGTGCTCACCGCCGTGGAACGCAAGCAAGGGCAGGAGGAACTGGAACTTCGGGTTCTTCAGCGTACTCGGGAGCTCGCCGAGGCCAATGAAGGATTGCAGGTCCAGATCATCGAGCGCGAGCGAGCGGAGCATTTGCAGGCGACCCTCTACCGAATCGCTGCGCTCACGAACACGGAAGACAGTGCCGAACGCTTCTATCACCACATTCACCTGGCGGTCGGCGAATTGATCAACGCGGAGAATTTCTACATCGCGCTGGTATCGGATGACGGCGCGCGGCTCGAGTTTCCGTATTTTGCCGATACCGTGGATTCGGGGCGGGAGACGCGCCCGATGGGTCGGGGACTGAGCGAATACGTGATTCGCCACGGAAAGGCGGTGTTGGCTGATTCCGAGACCGTGGATCGCCTGATTGAAGGTGGAGAGGTCACGTCGCCTTCGTCGGTGCTGGGCTCGAGATCGTTGTGCTGGTTGGGCGTGCCGCTGATGGGAAGCGCCGGGGTCATCGGGTTGGTGGCGGTGCAGAGCTACCGATCCGACCTGCGCTATGACGACCGCGATGCCGAGTTGCTGACCTTCGTCTCCTACCAGATCGCCAGCAGCCTGCAACGGCGCAAGCAAGCCGAGGCGTTGCGACTATGGAATGCGGAGCTCGAGCAGCGGGTGGATGTGCGCACGCGGGAATTGCGCGAGCAGATCGACGTGCGCGAGCAGATCGAGGCGCAGCTCCAGCACCAGGTGATGCATGATTCTCTGACCGGCCTGCCTAACAGGCTCTACCTCCGCGATCGCCTGGAACGGGCGATCGCCGGCTTTCGGCGTACTCCCAATCGCCCGTTCGCGCTGCTGTACCTGGACGTCGACCGCTTCAAACTCTTCAACGACAGCCTCGGTCACCCGGCGGGCGACGAAGTGCTGCGCGAGGTGGTAAAGCGTCTTCTCAAGTGCGTACGGGAGCCGGACGTCGTGGCGCGCCTCTCGGGCGACGAGTTTGCGATCCTGCTGGAACACTCTCCGTTTCCGCAAACTGCGTGCAAGGTGGCCCAACGCATCCAGTCCAGCCTGCTCAAGCCCATGCTGATCGCCGAGCGGGAGCTGCAGGCCTCCGTGAGCATTGGCGTGGCCATCAGTGAAGCGCGACATAAAACAGCCGACGAACTGCTGCACGATGCCGACGTGGCGCTGTATCGGGCCAAGAGCACCGGCCGGCAGCGCTTCGTGCTGTTCGACGATTCCCTGCAGCACACCGCAATGAATGAGCTGGAGCTGGAGCACCAACTAAGGACGGCGCTACTCGAACGCGAGTTCCTCCCGTACTTCCAGCCACTGGTGCGGCTCACCGACGGGGCCGTCGTGGGCTATGAGGCGCTTATCCGTTGGCAACACCCACAACGAGGCCTGCTTGCGCCGGGGGAGTTCCTGAAGGTGGCGGAAGAGTGCGGTCTGATCGAAGCCATAGACTGGCAAATGTACAAACTGGCGTGCAGCGCCGGCATCGATCTGGTACGGGATGGCGGCTACGTCTCGCTGAACGTCTCACCGCGGCATTTCCAGAACAACAACTTCGATCAGTTGCTGCTCCAGTTGCTGGCCAAGGAGGGATTCGAACCAGCGAAGTTGCGCGTCGAGGTCACTGAGGGAACCTTGCTCGGCGACCCGGTGGCGGTGGCCGCCATCCTGGGTCGGCTGCGCGATGCAGGCATCGACGCGGCCCTGGATGATTTCGGTACGGGCTACTCGTCGCTGGGTTACGTCCACCGGTTTCCGCTGAAGATGATCAAGATCGATCGTTCCTTCGTAGACCCGCTCGGCGGCGACGACTCGCAACGCAGTTCGGCGATCGTGGGTGCTGTGCTGTCGTTGGCCCACTCCTTGGGGATCGAAGCGATTGCCGAGGGAGTGGAGACCGAGACCCAGCGGCAGGCATTGATCGAGATGGGATGCATCTACGCACAGGGCTATCTGTTTGGTCGACCGCAACCAGCTTCGCACTGGCTCTTGTAATTGAAGCTTGCTCAGCACCGAACGGGATCTCGCGACAAACCCCATCTGTGGTCGGGTTCGCCGGCCGGGACATCCCTGTCCCTGCGTTCGGAGCATCACGACCTGCCAGATGGCAGGTCCTAAGCGACGCTCCTCACCCCTCATCCCGCTTGCGGCGGAAGTAGACCGCGCCGACGATCATCGCGATACCGGCGACCGCACCGATCCACAGTTCCGGCGTGCCCAGGACAGCATAGGTGTTGCCGAGATCGACCAGTTGCAACAGGTCGGCGGGACCGTCGAAGTTGTCGTCAATGTGCGTGGTGTCCAGCCAGCTTCCCGGGGCGAGCGACAGCAGCAGGCGTGCCACCACGTTCTTCCAGAACCAGCTATCGGGAATCGACAGGCTCTGCATCAGGTCGAACCAGCTCACCATGATGCCCGCACCGATGGGGGCAGCCACCGCCCACAGGAAGGGCTTGCTCTTGGCCCAGGAGGAGCACAGCAGCAACCAGCCGACCGTCGGCAAGGCCCACAAGGCCTGCACCGGAATCATTACGATCAGGTTGAAGGCCACCTTGAGCGGCGCGGCTTGCGCCCACAGCAGCGGGAACGGATTCACGCCATGGAAACCGACGTAGGCGCTCAACAGCAGCAGGAAGCCGACGCCGGTGATGATTGCCGCCGCGGTTGCCAGCGCCGGCGCCACCAGCAGCGCGGTGGCGGCCTTGGACGCCACCGTGGCGCGGTCGGAGATCGGTAACGATTTCCAGAAAAGCACGCTGCGGTCGCGGCGGTCGTCGTACAACGAGCCCAGGCAGTAGAAGAACAGCACGAAGAACAACACCACGCCAATCAGGCCCGCGATCATGTACAGGCTCAGCTCCGTGCCGGCGTGCACGTGAGTCAGTTGATCGGCGGTGAGCTTGCTGGTCAGCTCGTTGAGGTTGAGGTTGTTGATCTTGATATGGGCGCGGTTGACCGACAGTTGGCCCACCACCAGCGCCATCAACATCAGGCCGAGATAGATCCCGCCGGTGAATATCGGAGTCCAGAAAATGCCTCCCTTGTGCTCCCAGAACTCGCGCTTGAGCAGCCACTTCATATTGCTCATGCCGGTGTTGCTGACCGAGGGCTGGTTAACAGTGGTCGCGTTCATGTGTAGGTCCCTTTCATCGTGGCCACAAACAGATCGGCAATGCCGGGGTTGCGGGTTTCGCCGAACGCGGCGAGCTGCTGACGCGGCACGCCGTCGAACAACATCACGGACTTGCCGAATACTTGCCTCTCGTCAATGGGCTTAAGCGCGCGCGCAGGCTCGGTCTTGTCGGCAGACACCATGACTTCGGTAAAGCGATCGCCGACTTCGTCCATGGTCGCCGACAACACGATCTTGCCGTCGCGGATGAACATCAGATCGGTGAGGATATGTTCGATCTCCTCTACTTGATGCGTGGTGACGACGATCGTCTTGCCCTCGTCGAAATAATCTTCCAGCAGGTTCTGGTAGAACTGCTTGCGATACAGGATGTCGAGGCCGAGCGTCGGCTCGTCCAGCACCAGCAGCTTGGCGTCGATCGCCATGACCAGGGCCAGATGCAGTTGCACGATCATGCCTTTGGACATGTGCGCGACTTTCATCGCCGGCTTGAGTTTGGTGTGCGACAGATAGCCCATGGCCTTGGCCCGATCGAACCGCGGATGCACGCCAGCGGTGAAGTCGACCGCTTGCTGCACCGTAATCCAGCGCGGCAGCACCGCCACGTCGGCGATGAAGCACACGTCCTGCATCAGTGCGTCGCGTTCAGTGCGCGGATCGCGGCCGAGGACCTTGAGTTCGCCGTCGAATGAAACCAGGCCGAGTGCCGCCTTCAGCGTGGTGGTCTTGCCGGAGCCATTCGGACCGATCAATCCGACGATGCGACCCGCCGGAATATCGAGATCGATACTGTCGACCGCGGCCTTGCCGTTGTAGCGCTTGCTCAGTCCGCGAGCGGAGATCACGCTCCCTGACATCAGGCTTCCCGCCATTGAGGCGCTCATGAGCGCGACTCCTGGCCGGCGCTGCGCATGAGTTCGTCCATGCGCAGTCCCAAGCGCTGGATGCGCTCGACAACGGCCGGCCATTCCTCGCGCAGGAAGCGCTCACGTTCACTCGCCAGCAGTTTTTCCGGCGCACCCTCGTTCACGTACATACCCAGTCCCCGTCGTTTTTCCACCAGCGCTTCATCGGCCAATTCCTGATAGGCACGCGAAACGGTGATGGGATTGAGTTGAAAATCTGCGGCTACTTGTCGCACCGAAGGCAGGGCATCACCCGGCTTCAGCAGGCCATCGAGCATCATCGCGACCACCCGCTCCTTGAGTTGCAGGTAAATCGGCGTGGTGTCATTCCACGTCACGCTCATCTCAGGACTCCCGGCGCCGCGGCAGCACCGTGCCGAACGAGTAGTAGGGCATGCCGAGTTCGAGCCGCAGGCGGGACGAGGACTTCGTCTCGGGCTTGCGCTCGGGCTCGCGTTGTTTTTCGGTGCTTGCCGTGGTCGTCGCATCGGCGGCGAGATCGGCCATCACGGCGGCTTGTGCGATCGAAACCGCGGCCTGTGCGATCGCGAAGGCGACCTCGGTGTGCACGGTCTCTGTCGAGAAGCGTGCATCCACCGTCTTCGCCGGGACCGGCTCGCTGACCAGCGCACTGCCCGCGATGATGGCTGCCACGGCGCCCAAGCCAACCAGCGTGTTTTTCACTTTGTGGTACATATCGCCTCCCGCCTTTGGTGAGGTAACGAATCGGTGTTGTAGCGAACTATAACACTAGAAAATTCACTGTCAACACCTCCGTGCAAAAAACTTCACGGTGGCTCCACCAGCGCCACGTATGCTGCTTATCCAGGTTGCCTCAAAATACTGTAAATCACTGTTTTTATTAGGAGAAGTGTTATGATCACCCGATTGGCGCTGGCTGCCGCGCTTTTGCTGCCCTTGGCCGTGGAAGCCTGTTCCGACCTGCTAGAGACGCGCTTCCGCCCCTTGGCGGGAAAGGAACCGGTCACGCTGTGCTCTCAGTTCGAGGGAAAAGTGCTGC
The DNA here is from genome assembly GCA_046590875.1 of Chiayiivirga sp. Classification (GTDB taxonomy): domain Bacteria; phylum Pseudomonadota; class Gammaproteobacteria; order Xanthomonadales; family Xanthomonadaceae; genus JALCLA01. The sequence goes on along the minus strand of JBKJTK010000464.1, from coordinate 8,776 downwards.
TGGTGGTCAATACGGCCAGCAAATGCGGTTTCACCCCGCAATACGAAGGCCTGGAAGCGCTGCACGAGCGCTTGAAAGGCCGCGGTTTCTCTGTTGTGGGCTTCCCCTCGAACGATTTCATGGGTCAGGAGCCCGGAACCGAGGCCGAGATCCAGGAGTTCTGCAAACTCACCTACGGGGTGAAGTTCCCGATGTTTGAGAAAGTGCAGGTAAAAGGCGACAAGGCCACGCCGCTCTACCTGCAGTTGGCGAAGCAGACCGGTGAGGAACCAGGCTGGAACTTCCACAAATACCTGATCGATCGCGACGGCAAGGTCATCGCGAGCTTCGGCAGCCGCACCACGCCGGACGACAAAAAAATGCTTGGCGAGATCGAGAAACTGCTGGCTGCGCCAGTGCCGGCCACGGCCAAGGCCAAGGCCAAGGCGAAGAACAAGGTCGATGGGGCGCCTTGAGTGACCTTGCCGGACAATGCCTACGCGAGGAGAACGTAGCGCGCGTTACAGCCGGCGCTTGATCAAGCGAATCAAGCTGCCCAGCAGCGGGATATGCTCGTACAGCCCATCGGCCGCATTCCAATAGTCTTGGTGATAAACGACGCGGCCGTCGGCGGCGAGGCGCAAATGGCTGACGCCCACGGTCCAGGTATCGACGTCACGACGGAAATGCTTGAAACGGATCATCATGCGCCAGCGGATCAGGTACTCACCCGTTTCGGTGCGGGTGTTGTCCTCGATCGTGACGCGGCAATCCTCGATGGCAGCGGCGCTGTCGCGCAGATAGTGCTTGAGTGCTGCACTGCCTCGAACCGATTTCAGGGTGTCATTGAAGTAGACGTCGGGTGCATACGTCGCATCCAGCATGCGATCAACCCGATCCGGAACGAAACTCGAAAAGAACGCCGCGAATCTCGCCAGCGCGTCGCGTTCAGGGTCTGAATCCGCGCCCAGCACCGTTGGGTGTCGGCTCCGTATTAGGTCGAGCTCGGTCAAGGTTTCCACGGTGAGGGGCCTGCTGGGGGCAAAACGGGTAGGCCGTTATGTAACACAGCGGCATGCAACGCTGGCGTGAGGCTCGGGTCGGCTCTCGTGCCCCCATGCTGGCAGGAGAGGTGACGCTGGCAGGGTCAGCCGGGACCCGGAGCATCTTGGCTGAACGACCCCAAAAGCGTGGCAGGAACTGTTCGGCAACCCTCTGGTCACAGGGTCGGCGTTGCGCACCCCGGATTCCGGCCTCACAATACGCCGCCTTTTGCGCCGGAGTTTCCGGCGCGATGTTTTTTCCGTTGTGCATTTCCCTTTTTGGAGTAATCGATGAAGCGTTCCCTGCGTTACACCCTGCTTGCCGCGGCCACCGTAGCTGCGTTCGGCGTTTCCGGTCTGGCCCTGGCGCAGGACAGCCAGCTCAAGACGGAAAAGGACAAAGTGAGCTACATGGTCGGCATGCAGATCGGTTCTTCGCTGTCGCAGATCAAGGATGAGATCGACATGGCCATGGTGACCAAGGCCATCGAGTCGACGCTGAAGGGCGAAACCCCGCTGCTGACCCAGGAGCAGGCGATGGAAGTCCAGAAGGGCTTCGCTGAGCGTCTGCAGGCCAAGCGTGCCGGCGAGATGCAAGTTGTTGCCACCAAGAACAAGGCGGAAGGCGAAGCCTTCCTGACCAAGAACAAGACCGTCGCTGGTGTGAAGACCACGACCACGGGCCTGCAGTACCAGATCGTCAAGGCGGGGACCGGCCCGAAGCCGTCCGCCACCGACACGGTCAAGGTCCACTACACCGGCACCACGCTCGATGGCACCAAGTTCGACAGCTCGGTGGATCGCGGCGAGCCGGCGCAGTTCGCGCTCAACGCGGTGATCCCGGGTTGGACCGAAGCCCTGGCGCTGATGCCGGTTGGGAGCAAGTGGACGCTGTGGATCCCGTCGACCCTGGCCTACGGCGACCGCGGCACCCCGGGTCCGATCGGTCCCAACGCGACGCTCAAGTTCGACGTCGAGTTGATCGAGATCGTCAAGACGCCGGAAGCGCAGCCGGCGAAGTAAGCGGCTCGCACTTGCGGAAATTCTGACGGCCGGCGGGGCGACTCGCCGGCCGTTTGTATTTCCTGGATGCCCGCACCAGCACGTGCGGGCTAGCACCAATGGTGTTCGCTTTAGCCGTTCGTGGTGATGCTTCGACAGGCTCAGCATAGAGTTGCCTTCGGCAATCGAACCACAAGAGCGCGAGACTTCAAGGCTGAGCCCTTCGATACCTCAGAGCCTGCCCCGGACTCGATCCGGGGGCGAACGGGTTTCGGGATGCTTAACCGAACAGTATTGGGCTAACGCGCAAGGTTTCGTATCCTGTCGCGCTATCATCCTCGCCTCGCCCCGCAACGACAGTTTCCGAATGAAAGTAGCGATATTCGGCACCGGCTACGTCGGATTGGTCACCGGCAGCTGCCTGGCCGAGGTTGGCAATCACGTACTTTGCGTCGATATCGATGCCGCCAAGATCGACGGACTGAAGCATGGCGTGATTCCGATCTACGAACCGGGCCTGGAGGACATGGTGCTGGCGAACCATCGCGCCGGCCGACTCGACTTCACCACCGATGCCGCGGCAGCGATCGCCCACGGCGATATCGTGTTCATCGCTGTGGGGACGCCGCCCGATGAAGACGGCAGCGCCGACCTGCGTCACGTGTTGTCGGTGGCGAGAACCATCGGAAAGCATCTTTCCCGTTCGGCCGTGGTGGTGAACAAATCCACGGTTCCGGTGGGCACCGCCGACAAAGTGCGCGAGACGATCCGCGCCGAACTCAGCGCGCGCGGCGCGGACATCGCGTTTGACGTGGCCTCCAATCCGGAATTCCTCAAGGAAGGCGACGCGGTGAAGGACTGCATGCGGCCGGACCGGATCGTGATCGGCAGCGACAGCACGCGCGCGATCGACACGCTAAAAGCCCTGTACGCGCCGTTCAACCGCAACCACGAACGCCTGGTGCTGATGGACGTGCGTTCGGCCGAACTCACCAAGTACGCCGCGAACGCGATGCTCGCGACCAAGATCAGCTTCATGAACGAAATGGCAAATATTGCTGAAAGGGTTGGCGCCGACATAGAAATGGTTCGGCACGGCATCGGCTCGGACCCGCGCATTGGCTACAGCTTCATCTATCCCGGCGCCGGCTACGGCGGTTCGTGTTTCCCCAAGGATGTGCAGGCGCTGGAACGCACCGCGCGACAGCACGGGTACGAGGCGCGACTGCTCGATGCCGTCGAGGCGGTGAATCGCAATCAGAAGAACAAGTTGTTCGAGTTGATTGCAACACACTTTGATAATGCACTACGCGGCAAGACGATCGCGGTCTGGGGTCTCGCGTTCAAGCCCAACACCGACGATATGCGCGAAGCCTCCAGCCGCACCCTGCTGACGCAGTTGTGGCACGCCGGCGCGAGTGTCCGTGCCTACGATCCCGAAGCGATGCAGGAAGCACTGCGGACGTTTGGGGAGCGCGCGGATCTCGTCCTGTGCAAGAGCGCGGATGACGCGCTCGAAGGCGCCGACGCGCTCGCCGTGGTCACCGAGTGGAAGGCATTCTGGAGTCCGGATTTCGCGCATCTGCGTGCCACCTTGCGCACGCCGGTGATCTTTGACGGCCGCAATATGTTCGAACCCGCCCGTGTCGAGGCCGCCGGCATCGCCTATTACGGCATCGGCCGCGGACGTTCGGTGCGGGTACCGGGCTAGAATTCCGCCATGTCTGAAGACGCTTCACATAAAATTTTCCGAATGGAAAATGCCCGACTGGTCGAACTCGAAACCCGCGTCGCCTTCCAGGAGCACACCCTGACCGAGCTCAATGAGGTGGTGACGGGGCAAGCACGCGAGTTGATTGCGCTGCGACGCGAGCTGGCACTTGCGACTGCCGACCTGAAGAACATGCGCGAGTCGCTCGACGCCGATTCCGCGTCCGAGCCTCCGCCGCCCCATTATTGACTGTTGCTACCGATCGAAAGCGATGACGGACTCCTTGCGCGACCAACTGCTTGGCCTGGGTTTCAAACCGGTGCCGCAACCCGAACGACCTGCCCCTCCCGCTCGACCGGAAGCTCCGCGCGGCGGCAAGTCGGCGCATGGCAAGCCTGCACACGGGAGGCCGGCTCACGAAAGACCTGCCAACGAGAAGTCATCTGCGCCCGCGGCAAAAGCGCGACACCCCGCGAAACCGCAGGGCGGAGCGCGCCGCAGCAACGCCGAGATGGATCTGGCCAAGGCCTATGCGATCCGCGCCCAGAAGGAAAAGGACGAGCGCATTGCCGCCGAGCGCCAGCGCCAGGAGGAAGCGCAGCGGCGGCGCGAGGGCAAGGCGAAACTCGTTGAGTTGCTCTCGCGCGTCACGTTGAACGATGCCACGGCCGAGATCGCGCGCCACTTCGAATACGGCGGCAAGATCCGCCGTGTCCACGTCACCGCGGACCAGCTCAAGCTGGTCAATGCAGGCGATCTGGGGGTGGTACAGCAAGGCGGGCGATATCACCTTGTTACACCGGCACACGCGCGCGAAGCGAACGAATTGCTACCGGGCGTGCTGGCTTTGCTGGTCGATCCGAACGCGCCGCCGCAAGACGATATCTACGCCGATCCGCAGTATCAGGTGCCGGACGATCTGGTCTGGTGATCGAGCGCGTGCGCGCTGTCGCTGACGGCGAGCACGCCGGCGCGCCGTACTTCCGCTTCATCGATGGCTTGCGCGCGATCGCGGTGCTGGCGGTCGTCGCCTATCACCTGCATCCGCCCTGGTTGCCGGGCGGTTTCACCGGTGTCGACGTGTTCTTCGTCATCTCCGGTTTCGTCGTCAGTGCATCGGTAGCCGGAAAAGGCACGCGCGGCATCGGCGAGTTCGCTGCCCACTTCTATGCGCGCCGGATGCGGCGAATCGTGCCGGCGCTGCTGGTCTGCCTGATCGTGACCGGACTCGCGACTGCGCTTTTCATCCCGCCGGCATGGTTGAGCGAGAACAACTACCGCACCGGATTGATGGCGTTCCTCGGCCTGAGCAACGTGGTCCTGGCGTCGAGCTCGAATGATTATTTCGCGCCGAGGACGGAGTTCAATCCGTATACCCACACCTGGTCACTCGGCGTCGAAGAGCAGTTCTATCTGCTGTTTCCCCTGATATTCCTGCCCTGGCTGCGCGGCGGCATGGCGCGACGCGTGTCGCTGGGCGTATTCGCCGCGGGCCTGGTCGCGTCGTTGCTGCTGGCCGCGATCCTGTCGGCCGACGAAGTGACCCGGGCGTTCTATCTGATCTTCAGCCGTTTCTGGCAACTGGCGGCGGGCGTATTGCTGTACCAAACGCTATCGGCGAGCCGGTCCTCGTCGGGCCGCCTATCGCCACGCGCGGCGTCGACGCGCTCATTCCTACGGAGGGTACTGCTCGCAGTTTCGTTCGGCTTGCTCGCGCTGGGCCTGGCCACGGCGCGTCCCGGACACTCGCCGTGGCCGGACGGCTTGCTGCCGGTCGTCGGAACGCTCGGCGTCCTCGGAAGCCTCTACGGAGGAGAACATCGCGGCTGGATTGCAACGTTGCTGATGCATCCGGCGATGGTGGCGATCGGACGTCTCTCGTACTCGTTGTATCTCTGGCACTGGCCGACCTTCGTGTTGTTTCGCTGGACCGTAGGACTGGAGTCGCCGCTGTATCAGGTGATGGCACTCGCGCTCGCCTTCGCCCTGTCGGCCGCATCGTATCGTTGGGTGGAGTTGCCCCTACGCCACTCGACGCGACTGGCGTCGATGCGTCGCGGGGTGCTGCTGGTTTCGGGCGTCGTTGTTATCCTCGTCAGCGGCTATGGGTTCGCCCTAGTGCAGCGCCATCAGGACAAAATCTCCTTGAGCGTCGTTGCACGCGAGCGCGGTGATTGGTCACCCGATGATGCGCCCGGGAAACCGGATCCATCGGGCTGTCGCGTCGAGCGCCGATCGGAGACAGCAGGCGCGCAACCGGTGTGGATATTCGTGCGTCATGGTTGTCCGCAACCCAGCGCGACGCCCGCCCGCCTGTTCGTCGTCGGCGACTCGCATGCCCTCGGCTATTCCCCGTTGTTGCGACAGGTCGCGCTTGCGACCGGTACCGAGATCCGCGTCTATCACAACGCGGGATGCGCCTTCATCGGGCTGGGCGAAGCACGCGAATTCGAAGATCCGCGTTGCCAGCCGGCGGCAGCCGCGGCGCTGGCCAATGTGCGCCATCTTGCCCAACCCGGCGACGTGCTCTTCCTGCCCTCGCTGCGTCTGCCGCGTCTTTCCGATCAGTGGGCGCGCTTCGATGAAAACAGCGCCAGAGACCGCATGTTCGGCGTGCAAGCCGATGCCGCGCGCAGCGCCGGCGAGGCGGCCGCGATCAAGGAGCTCGCACCGCTGGCGGCGGCCGGCCTGCGCATCGTGTTCGAGGCCCCGAAGCCGGTTTTCCCGGCACCCGCGTACCGCTGCTCGGATGGATTCAATCGCGACAATCCGGTGTGCGCGGGCGGGCTTGAGATCGAACGTCGGGAGATTGACGTTCTCCGAGCGCCGGTGCTGGCGTCTTTCGAGCGCATCGCCACGCAACTTCCGGGCACGACAATCTACGATCCGCTGCCCACCCTGTGCCCTGGCCTGACCTGCACCGCGATACACGCGGGTCGGCCCCTGTACTTCGATGGCGACCACTTGAGCGGCTACGGCAATCGCACCCTGTTGCCGAGCTTCGTCGCGCATCTGGCGGCAGGCGCGGCGGAGTAACCCAGTCCGAAGCGGTTTCGACACCGATTCCGGCGCCACTGGTCCGATAGCAGACGGGTCCGGCGAACAGCACTCGAAGGTCGGAACGGCCTGTCCCTCAGTCGCTCACTCCGGATCGTAATCCAGGTTCGACGCCAGCCAGCGTTCCGTCTGCGCCAGCGTCCAGCCCTTGCGCTTCGCATAGTCTTCGACCTGCTCGCGCGTCACGCGTCCGACCACGAAGTACTGGCTCTGAGGATGCGAGAAATACAATCCGCTGACTGCGGCGGCTGGCGTCATGGCAAAGTTTTCGGTGAGTGCCATGCCGGTGTGTTTTTCGGCATCCAGCAGACGGAAGATCGTCGCTTTCTCGCTGTGCTCGGGACAGGCAGGGTAGCCGGGTGCGGGACGGATGCCGCAGTATTCCTCGCGGATCAGGGCCTCGTTGTCGAGTGCTTCGTCTGTGGCGTAGCCCCAGAGTTCGCGTCGCACTTTCGCGTGCAACACTTCGGCAAACGCTTCCGCGAGGCGGTCGGCCAGTGCCTTGAGCAGGATCGCGTTGTAGTCGTCGTACGCGGCCTCGAACGCCCGTACGTGCTCCTCGCAACCCAGACCGGCGGTGACGGCGAAGGCGCCGACGTAGTCCTGAATGCCGGAAGATTTCGGTGCGATGAAATCCGCGAGGCAGAAATCCGGGCGGCCGGGAGGTTTGTCGGCTTGCTGGCGCAGGCAGTGCAGGATGGCTATGGCTCTAAAGCCCTCTCCTTCAAGGAGAGGGTTGGGTGAGGATGGTGTTGATCCATCGTCACCACGAACACCATCCTCACCCCGGCCCTCTCCTTGAAGGAGAGGGGGAAGAGCGGTGAGGCCCTCCCCTTGAAGGGGAGGGGGAAGAATTTGGATATCGTCACCGACCGTATTCGCCGGCCACAACCCGACCACGCCCTTCGCCGTCAGCCACTTCTCATCCACGATGCGCTTGAGCATCGCGCGCGCATCGTGGAACAGTTCGCGCGCCTGCGGGCCGACGACCGCATCGTTGAGGATCGCAGGATAGCGACCCGACAACTCCCAGGTCTGGAAAAACGGAGTCCAGTCGATAGCGGGAGCCAACTCCGCCAGCGGGAAATCATCGAACACCGTGAGGCCAAGTCGACGCGGTCGCGGCGGCACGTAGCTCGCCCAGTCACCTTCGAATCGCTGCGCACGCGCATGCGCCAGCGGGACCAGTTTCTTGCCCGGACCGCGATCCTTGTGGCGCTCGCGGATTTCGGCGTAGTCGGCCGCGTTCGCGGCAACGAACGCGGAACGCAGTTCGCCGCTGATCAGCGACTGCGCCACGCCGACGGCGCGCGAGGCGTCCTTGACCCATACGGTAGGTGATTTGTAATGCGGATCGATCTTGAGCGCCGTGTGCGCGCGCGACGTAGTGGCGCCGCCGATCAACAACGGCAACACAAAGCCCTGGCGCTGCATCTCCTTCGCGATATGACTCATCTCCTCCAGCGACGGTGTGATCAGTCCGGAGAGGCCGATCATGTCCGCGTTCTCGGCGCGTGCGGCGTCGAGAATCTTCTGTGCCGGCACCATCACACCCAGATCGATCACATCGAAGTTGTTGCAGCGGAGCACCACGCCGACGATGTTCTTGCCGATGTCGTGCACATCGCCTTTCACCGTCGCCATGACGATCGTGCCCCTGGGCTTGCCGGCGTCACCGGAGAGACGCTTCTCCTCCTCGATGAAAGGTACCAGGTGGCCCACTGCCTGCTTCATCACGCGCGCGGACTTCACCACCTGCGGAAGGAACATCTTGCCGGCGCCGAAGAGATCGCCCACGACATTCATGCCCGCCATAAGCGGGCCCTCGATCACCTGGATGGGCCGCGGGTACTTTTGCCGCGCTTCCTCCGTGTCCTCGATGATGTACGCGGTGATGCCCTTGACCAGCGCGTGCGACAGCCGTGACTCGACAGCGCTCTCGCGCCACGTCAGGTCCTCGGTGCTGACCTTGCCTTGTGCCTTC
>JBKJTK010000461.1:0-2854 GCA_046590875.1 Chiayiivirga sp. | reverse complement strand
CCCAGATCGTCTTTCCCGCGAAAGCGGGAACCCAGTGACTTGAGGCACTCCAGCTAGAGCTCAAGTCACTGGATCCCCGCCTTCGCGGGGATGACGAGGCTTAAGGTAGTGCCATTGCGCTCTGACGTGGCTCAGAACGCCAGCTTCGTCAGCGTGGTCGACACATTGCGTCCGTCGAGGGTGAAGCTGATCGTGGCGGTCGTGGCACTGGTGAAGTTGAGGCTCACGGTTCCGGCGGTGCGGCTGCTGACCGCGCCGGGGTTGAAAGGACTCAGTCCGTACCACGGGCCGGTGAACACCGACACCGATTGGTTGTAGCTGGTGCCGCTCAGGGCGCCGGCGCTGAGGAACCAGACCGGGACCGACGATTCGTTGTAGTGATAGATGTTCACCGCATACAAACCGCTGACGCCGCGAATCACCACGATGCCCCAGCCACTCTGCGACGGGTTGCTCCAGGCGCCCGAATAGTCGATGTTCGAGGGAGGCGGTTGCGTGGTCGAGGGTTGCAGGAATGGCTGCAGGCTCGGGAATGCCTGGTCAAATCGCGAGAAGTCGTCGCTGTTCGCCACCGTCGTCAGCGATCCGGTGTTGGAGCAGCTCGCCGCCCCGCCCAGCAGGCCGCCACGAAGCTGGTAGCCGCCATTGGTGGATTGGGTCATCAAGCCGCAGCCGCTGCTGCCACCTTCGGTGGTGCCATTGGTGTAGCCGGCCTGGACGAAGTTTCCGCTCGCCAGATTCGAGGGGCCGAAGCCCTTGACCTGGCCCAGCGAGACTTTCTTCACGTCGCCGGCCGGGTGGTGCAGCACCAGGATGTCGTTGCCGGCTGCCAGAGTGGCGGAGTTCCAGCCGAGGAAGGTTGCACCGCCCGGGGGCGCGTTGTTCAAGCGCAGGAACAACACGTCCGATGCCACGCTCGCGAACTGCACCGTCGCGCCGCCCGCCACTTCCCGCGCCGACGCATCGAGCGCGCCACTGCCGCAACCGGTGGCCTCGTAGAACCAGAACGTGGTCAAGGTGCTGGCAACGCTTTGACTGGTGAAGCAATGTGCCGCGCTATAGAAGTGCGGGACCTGCGTTGCCGCGTCGGTGTCGTTCAGCAGCGTCCCGGTGCACAGCGAGCTGCCTCCACTGGTCTGGAACACCATTCTCGCTACCGAGTTCTTGGCATTGACGTAGTCAGTCGACGGATTGGTGACGCACTTCGCGTCGATTTCGCAACTTTGCGATTCGCCGATCTTGGCGCCGGCCAGCGAGCCCCGAGGTGACACGAACAAATGCGAGATCGCCTGCAAGGACAGCCGCGTCCAGCGCGGGTCGGCGCCGGCGGGCAGGAAGATCTCGATGGTCTGGCGCTCGCCTTCGGTGACCGGCGTCCAGTACACCGGCTGCATGCGATTCTGCGCCGCGACGTCGTCCGCGCTCGCCATGGAAACTGCCGTCAGCGATCCCTCGTGGCCGACGAACCGCAGCTCCGCACCCGCGGGCAGCGCGACGATCTCGAGTCCAGACCGCAACGCGACAGCGCCTGGCGAAGAGACCGTGATGCGAGCGGTGTGGCTGCCATCAGGCAACGCGCGCCAGACCAGCGCCGTCCCGCGCGAAAGCGCCTCGGTCGAAACCGGGCGCTCGATGCCGATCCGCAGAACTTTCGCCGTGGACGCGGCATTTTCGCGCCGTACGGCATCGATACGAGCCAGGTCCATCGGCGGGAATACGACGCTGTCCGCGTCGCCCGCCGGGAAATCCGAATCCTTCCATCGCAGGTCCGGCGCCGCTTTCGTATCGGCCCACGCGGGTTCACCGGGAGCCTGCGGCGCCTCGGCCGCTGCGGCGAGGACGAACGGGGACATCAATAGCAAGGCAAGGAGGACGCGGCGCATGGCAACTCCAGGATCGACTGCCGGCACACCCGTTGCGCGCCGGACCCGTGGAATATCATGCCACGTTGTGGATGTACGGACCGGTAAGGACAGGGACGATTGAATCCGCCTGTCGGGCTGGAAAAGGAAACAAAGTTTTCACGAGATGCAGCAACATTGGTCGCAACGGCGCGACGCATTTCCACCGAAGCCCGGCGAGCGGATCGCACGGCCCCGACGCTCGGGCTGACCTGGTACGGTTCGGGGGATTTTAGCTTGGCAGCCTCCTCTTCCTGCTGTCCTGCCGCCTCAGACAGCGGGCGCTACCCGGACGAGCCCTGCTTGCGCTTGGCGTCCATCATCGCCCGCAATTCGGTCTCCTCAAGCGCGCGCCGCGTGGCGGCTTGCCGTTCGAGCTCCTCGCGCCGCAGTTGCTCGACTTCCTCGGGCGTCGGGTCTTTTTCGTAGGACAGGTTGAGGCCTTGCGCCGTCGCCGGTTCGCCGCGTTTGCTCTTGAGCTTGATGGCGAGCCGCAGTTCGTTGGCCGAATCGGAATTGCGCAGCGCGTCTTCGTAGGAGATCAGCCCGTCGTTGTAGAGCTCGAACAGGGCCCAGTCGAAGGTGCGCATGCCCTGCTCGCGCGACTTTGCCATCACAGCCTTGAGTTCGTGGAACTCGCCCTTGAAGATCTTCTCCGAGATCGTGGGTGTGGCGAGCAGGATCTCGATCGCTGCTACCCGCCCCTGCCCGTCCTCGCGGCGGATCAGGCGCTGGGAAATGATCGCGCGCAGGTTCGCCGACAGATCCATAAGCAGTTGAGTACGGCGTTCATCGGGGAAGAAGTTGATGATGCGCTCCATCGTCTGGCTGGCGCTGTTGGCATGTAGCGTGCTCAGGCACAGGTGGCCGGTCTCCGCGAACGCGATGGCGTGCTCCATCGTCTCGGCATCGCGGATCTCGCCGACCAGGATGACGTCCGGCGCCTGGCGCAG
>JBKJTK010000321.1:0-13515 GCA_046590875.1 Chiayiivirga sp. | reverse complement strand
TTCTCGGCCATGGCTTCGGCGCTGGTGACGTCGACCACATCTTCCACCACCACGGTGAACTCGTCGCCACCCAGACGCGCGACGGTGTCGCTCTCGCGCACCAGCCCGAGCAGACGCGCGGCGGCGGCCTTCAGAATACGGTCGCCGGCGGCATGGCCAAGCGAATCGTTGATGTCCTTGAATCGGTCAAGGTCCAGAAACAACACCGCAACTCGCGCTTCCTGCCGCCGCGCGCGCACCACCGCGCGGGCCAGGCGTTCGGCCAGAAGGCTGCGGTTCGGCAGGCCGGTGAGGGTGTCGTAGTTGGCGAGGTAGCGCAGTTCCTGTTCGGCGCGCTTCTTGTCGGTGATGTCGTTCACCACCGCGACGTAGTGCGAACGCGCTCCGAGCGTGTCGCGCACTTCGGAAAGTTCGATCCAGCCGAGGAATTCCTCGCCATCCTTGCGCCGTTGCCAGGTCTCACCTTTCCAGTAGCCGTGCTGAACCACGGACTCGCGCAGGCGGCGGTAGAACTCCTCGTTGTGCTGTGGGCTGTTGAGCAAGGCGCTGGACTGGCCCTCGACCTCGTCCTCGGAATAGCCGGTGATGCGAGAGAACGCCGGATTGACCGACACGAAGCGGAATTCCAGATCGGTCACCGCGACCGCTTCGCCCATGCTGCGCAACACCTCTGACGCAATGCGCCGATCGCGCTCGGCGTGGCGGCCGGCGCTGATATCGCGCGCGGTGCCGGCGATCCGCAGCGGATTGCCGACTACGTCGCGTTCCACCACCTTGCCGCGCGAGCGCACCCAGATCCACTCGCCGCGCGCATTGCGGATGCGGTGCTCGGATTCAAAAAATTCAGTCGCGCCGGTGATGTGCTCCTGCAGGATCTGCTGCACCCGCGGCAAATCGTCCGGATGCACGGCGCGGTTGCGCCAGTCGTCGGTCGAGAGTTCATCTTCGACGCGCATGCCCAGCAACTGGTCCGCGCCCAACCGGTAAATCGTATTGGCGCGCACGTCCCAGTCCCAGAACTCGTCGCCTGAGCCCCACAGCGATAGTTTCAGGCGCTCTTCGCGCTGGCGGATCTGTTGCAGCAGACCGGACTCCTGCTCGCGCCGCCGGCGCTGGACCAGCCACAGCAGCATGCCCAAACCGAGTGCTGCCAGTACGTAGCCCAAGTGCGCGGTGTTGCTGTTCCACCATGGCGGCACCACCGTCAGCGGCACGCTCAACTGTTGCTCGCTCCACACCCCGTCGTGGTTGGTGGCTCGCACGCGGAACACGTAGTCGCCGGGATCGAGATTGGTGTAGGTCGCATCAGGCTGGGGACCGGCATCGATCCAGTCGGCGTCGAAACCCTCCAGTCGATAGGCGAAGCGGTTCTGCCCCGGGGCGGCGAAGTCGAGCGCGGCAAAACGCAGCCGCAGCACACGCGCAGACTGGTCTACTCGCAGCGTAGCCCGCGGGGTGGCGGGCAGGTCGAGCGATCGATTGCCGGCACGCGCTGCCGTCAGTACCACCGGCGGGGCGTAGTGGCTGTCCTTCACTTGCATTGGATCGAAAAGGTTAAAGCCGCGCGTGCCGCCAAAGGCGACACGGCCGTCGCGCATTTGCAGCGTCGCGCCGCCGTTGAACTCAAGATCCTGCAGGCCGTCGCGCAGGCCGTAGCGGCGGAAGCGGCCGCTGCTGCGCTCGAAGCTGGCGAGGCCGTTGTTGCTGCTCAGCCACAGACGGCCCTGCGTGTCCTCAGCGATTCCGTACACGGTCGGGTTCGGCAGGCCCTGTTCCAGTCCGTAGCGGACGAAGTCGATCGAACCGTCCGCGCCTTCCACGATCCGGTTGAGGCCGCTGTGAGTTCCGATCCAGAGCGTACCGTCGGCGCTCTCGTGCACGGCGCGCACCAGGTCTCCGGCGATCGAGTCCGGATCGGCCGGGTCGTGGCGAAAGCGCCGGATGCGCCCGCTCGTCGGATCGAGCAGGTCCAGGCCGCCCAGGGTGCCGACCCAGATCCGTCCGCGGCGGTCCTCGAAGATGGTGTTCACCAGCGAGTGGCTGAGCGAATCCTCGTCGTCGGGTTGGTGATGGTAGAAGTGCCACTCTTGGGTTTGCGGATAGAAATGCGCCAGTCCGGCGCTAAAGGTGCCGATCCAGAGCGAACCGTCGCGCGCGCGCTGAATGCCGCGCAGGTAGCCATCGCCGCGCGGCGCGCTGCCATCGCTGCTGCTGATCGGCACCAGTCGCGCCTGGCGCTTCGCGGGGTCGAGCAGAAACAGGCCCCGGTTGCTGCTCACCCACAGGCTGCCGTTCTCGCCCTCGGCCAGTCCCAGCACGCGCAGGGGTTGCGTTTGCGAGCTGCCCAACGCCGCTAGCAACTCCGGCACGAAGCTGTCGAATGCGCCGCTGATGGGGTCGTAGCGTTTCAGCCCGTCGCCTTCGGTGCCGAGCCAGAGCGCGCCGTCGGCGCTTTCGTGCAGCGCACGGATGTTGTTGGTGTCGATCCGATCGCGGCCCGGAGTGAGATCGAGCACGTACTCAAAGGGCGCCCCGTCCGGGTGCGTGGTCGCCAGTCCGCGCACCTCTCCGCCGAGCCAGAGCAGTCCGGAGCGATCGACCATCAAGGTGGTGAGGCTCTGCTCCGGCAGGCCGGCCGGCAGTTCCGGGTCGTAGGCGATCTCCCGCGATTCACCGCTCGCCGGATCGAAGCGCACCATGCCGCGATGCCAGAGCGCCAGCCACACCCGGCCGCGAGCATCCTGAGCCATGGCGCGCACCGCGACCGGTGTAGCTGCATCGGCCGCACGTGGCCACACCCGCCGTGGCTCCGTGCTGCCCGCTTCCTGCCGATACAGCCCATCGATCGCGCCGATCCACATGGCGCCGCTGGCCTCGAGTTGCAGCGCGTAGGCGGCGGCGAAACCCCCGACGCGCTCGGCCCGCAGGTCGTGCGTGTCGATGCGGAACAGGCCTTCGTCGGTCGCCGCCCACAACACGTTCTGCGCATCCAGCCGCAGTGCATTGGCGCGCGGATTCGCTGCGGGCTCGCTGCTGAAGCGCAGGGCGTCACGGCGCTCGCCGCTGCCGGGCGAATAGAGCTCGATTCCGGCGCCGGTGCCGACCCAGAGCCCGCGTCCGGGCTGGAACACCAGCGCCGAAACCATGTCGCGACGTTCGCCGCGACCACTGGCGTGCAGGGTGCCGAAACGGCGCCCGGCGTCGGGGTCGAAACCCGCGACATGATGCGTATTGGTGCCCACCCAGAGCCGGCCGCGATCGTCCTGCGCCAAGGCGGTGATGAAACTCTCCGGCAGGCTGGTCGTATCGCCCGGCTGATGCTGGAAGACGTTGAAACTGTATCCGTCGTAACGATGCAGACCGCCCTGGGTTGCGACCCAGATCAGGCCATCGCGGTCCTGCAGCAGGGCGTTGACGGTGTTCTGCGCCAGGCCTTGTTCGCTGCCGATACTTTGAAAATAGTATTCGCGCCGCGCCGCATCGGCGCGTGAGGCCATCCCGACCCAGCCGCAACCCAGCGCGGCGGCCAGCAGCCACGTCATCGGTCGTCGCCATGTCCACGCCGACAGGGTCGAACGAGGCGTTCGCATCGTCGCCATGCGTGTTTGAGTCCGATCCATCCCCTGGAAGGATCGAGTGTAGGCCCGCCCGGCGCGAGCCAACAAGTTTCGTCGCCTTTGGCGCTGCTAGAATTAGCGCCCGTTGGGCTGCAGAGACCGGCCCGTTCTCGCCATCACGGACGCTGCGTGCAAGCCCCCGATCAGCCCCTGTCCGAGCTTCATCCACCCGACTTGCCGGAACATGCAGAGGTCGTCGCCGAGATCGCGAGCCTGCGTCTGGCCGTGGACGCGGCCGAGTTGCACGGTTCGCTGTGTGGTTTCGTCAGCGCCGGCGGCACGCCCGCGCGCGTGGACTGGATGCAGCGTCTGGAGCTCGACGCCGGTGCGATCGAGCCGGCCGCCGAGGGCGCGTTGGATCGGCTGTTTCATGCCAGCTGCGCGCAACTTGGCGATCCTGATCTGGGTTTCGGCTTGCTGTTGCCTGACGAAGACCGTCCCGTCGCGGAAAGGGCGGAGGCGCTGCTGGCCTGGTGTCGCGGTTTCCTCGGGGGCTTCGGACTGGCCTCGGATTCGCGCCCGGCATTGTCCCCGGAAGCCAGCGAAGCGCTCGACGACCTCGGCAAGATCGCCGCGTCCAGCCTGAGTTACGACGATCCCGAAGGCGACGAGACCGCGCTGGTTGAAGTGGCCGAATTCGTGCGCGTCGCCACGTTGTTGCTGCACAGCGACTGCGTCGATGCGCCGCGCGAACGCCGGCGTCTGCACTGATGGCGCCCGCGCTCGCCCCGATGATCAAGCCCGCGGAATTCGCCCGCCGTCGGCGCCAGCTGATGCGCATGGCGGGCGGCGATGCGATCTTGATTCTGCCGGCCGCTGCCGAACGCATCCGCAACAACGACAGCCATTATCCCTACCGACAGGACAGCGATTTCTGGTATCTGAGCGGCTTCCAGGAACCCGACGCAGTGCTGGTGCTGGTGCCGGGGCGCAAACACGGCGAACAACTGCTGTTCTGTCGCGAGCGCGATCCGGAGCGTGAGGCCTGGGACGGGCCGCGCGCCGGCCAGGAAGGCGCGGTCGAAAATTTCGGCATGGATGATGCGTATCCAATCGCGGATCTGGACGAGATCCTGCCCGGCCTGATCGAAGGCCGCACCCGCGTTTATTACCACTTCGGACGTGATGCCGAGTTCGATCTCAAGCTGATCGGCTGGGTCAACCGGGTGCGGGCGCAGATCAAGCAGGGCGCACAGCCGCCACATGAGTTCCTCGAGCTCGGGCATCTGCTGCACGACTTGCGTCTGTTCAAGAGCAAGGATGAATTGCGCACGATGCGGCGCGCCGCGGACATCGCGGCCGAGGCGCATGCACGTGCGATGCGGGTCGCGCATCCGGGACTGTACGAGTACGAGATCGAGGCCGAACTGCTGCACACATTTCGCCGCCACAACGCGGTCGCCGCTTACGAGCCGATCGTAGGCTCGGGTGCCAACGCCTGCGTGCTGCACTACCGCGCGAACAATGCAGCGCTCGTTGACGGCGACTTGTTGCTGATCGATGCCGGCGCGGAGGTGCTTGGTTACGCCTCCGATATCACCCGTACGTTTCCGGTCAACGGGCGGTACACGCCGCCGCAGCGCGCGATCTATCAGCTGGTGCTAGATGCACAACATGCAGCGATCGCGGCGGCACGCCCCGGTGCTTCCTGGATCGCTCCGCACGAGGCGGCGGTGGAAACGCTGACCGAGGGCTTGCTGCGGCTGGGCCTGCTCAAGGGCAGCTTGACCCAGTGTTTGAAGGAACAAACCTACCGCCGATTTTACATGCACAAGACCGGGCACTGGCTCGGGCTCGATGTGCACGATGTCGGCGACTATCGCATCGACGGCGAATTCCGCCTGCTCGAACCCGGGATGGCGCTCACGATCGAGCCCGGCCTCTACATCGCACCCGGCAGCAAGGGCGTGGCGGCAAAGTGGCAGGGCATCGGGGTGCGGATCGAGGACGACATTGTCATCACCGCTGACGGAAACCAGGTGATCACGCAGACCGCACCGAAGGAGATCGACGCGATCGAGGCGCTGATGGCGCAGGCGCGCCACGCCGCGCGCGCCGCCTGAACTCGTAGCCCGGGTAGAGCGCAACGAAACCCGGGAGCCTCGCACGCCGGATCCTATCGGACTGACGTCGTTCCCGGGTTTCGCTTTGCTCAACCCAGGCTACGGTGTCTATGAATTTGGCGGGACACCTGTCAATGCGGCCGCAACCGGAAGCGATCCCGATAATCGGCCGGCGTCAGGGTTGTGGCGCGTTTGAACAGCTTGCGGAAACTCGAGGTGTCGCTGTAGCCGCAGCGTTCGACGATCTCGTCGAAACTCAGATGACTGGTTTCCAGCAGCGCCTTGGCGCGTTCCACCCGCAGATGCTGGATGTGCTCCAGTGGACTTACGCCGTAGTGACTGCGGAAGTGTCGCAGTAGCGAGCGCTCGGAGGTGCCGCAGTGCTCGGCCAGTCGCGACACGCTCACATCCTCGTGCAGTCCGTGCTGGAGGAAATGCTCGGCCTTCTCCGACAGCGAATGACGCGGGCGTTCGATCAGGGCGCGGTTCATGTACGGCGCCTGGCTTTGCCGATCCGGATCGACCAGCAGGATACGCGCGGTCTGCTGCGCCAATTCCTCGCCTGCGGCCGCGCCGATCAGACGCAACACCATGCTTTGCACCGCGCACGACGCACCCGAGGTCAACACGTCGTCTTCATCGACGAACAGCTCGGATTCTTCCAGCCGCACCAGCGGATAGCTTTGGCGGAACGTCGCCGACAACCACCAACTGGTCGTGGCGCGGCGGCCATCGAGCAAGCCGGTGGTGGCAAGAAGAAACGTGCCGCTGCAATTCCCCGCCAGCCGCACTCCACGCGCATGCAGTTGGCGCAGCAAGGCGACCTCGTCCGTCATCGCCGCGCTGCGTTCGACCAGTTCCTGCGGACTGTTATGCATCACGCCGGGTATCAACAACACGTCGAGGTTGTCGGGGACTTTCGACAGTCCGCTCAGTTGCAGTCCGCTCGATGTCGTGATGCGATCCTCGCCACGCGCCGAAAACACCACGCACTCGAAGCGCGGCGCATTCAATGGTTGCCGAATCTCGGCGAGCTTCTGCGCCACCCGCAGCATGTCGCCGGCCGAGGCCAGGCTGGAGAGCATGCTGCCCTCCAGTGCCAGCACCCCGACGCGAAGTGTCGGCGCGCGTTCCAGACGCGCGTCGACACGGCTCACGGATTTCTCAGTTTTCGACATAGATCGCACCGGTGTTGTAGGCCAGCCAATCGATCAGCGCCTGCGGCGCGGCGACGTAGGGTTCGCCGTTGCTCGGTGCGCCGCAAGCGCGCAGTTCGACCTGATCGGGGAACGCGTCCGGCAGCACCGTGGTGGACGGCGCGCGCAACACCGGGCGACCGTCGCCATCCTGCGTCACCAGCCAGATGCCTTCGGGCAACGCACCGCCCGCATTGCAGCCGGTGCCGGCGGCGCTCACCGCGAGGTCGGAACCCGCCGTCGGCACCAGGCGCCAAGCCTGGGTGCGCTGGCTCAGCACGGCGGTGTACTGGCTGCCTTCGATAAAGACCGGCTGCAGCGATTCCAGCGGCGCGTTGGCAGCAACGCCGGCGCTCAGCGCCAAGGCAACGATCAGTCCCATCGGGCGGGACAGGGTTTGAAGTTTCAACATGACACTCTCCACAGAAGGGCACGTGGCCCGGGGTGGACACAGCTTGTTCCTGTACTGAGCAGTATAGTAGTGTCTGATTCGCCATTGTAGTGGCGAATTCGGACAATCGCCGGCGGAGCAACTGCGCATGCTGGATCGCCGGGCACGATGCCTTGGCCCTGTTCGATAGTCGCCCAGCCCAGACTGGCCAGCGGATCGAGGAAGGGCTATCCGACGTGCCTGTACTCACTCACGGCAATCGGAAAGCCAGTTCTCGATCTTGAGGCCGGGGACGCGCGCGAACTCGCGCACGTTGTCGGTGACAAGCGTCGCGTCCAGCGCCCGTGCATGCGCGGCGATGAGCAGATCATTCGGCCCAATCGGGGTTCCGGCGCGCTCGAGCACATGCCGGATGTCCGCATAATGGATCTCGGCCGGTGCATCCAGCGGCAGCACCGGAAGCCGTTCGAGGACCAGTTGCAAACGCTGCGCCAGACGATGCCCCGGCATCCTGGCGACGCCAAAACGCAGCTCGCAGGCAACCACGATACTGATCGCGATCTGCTCGAGACCCTCCCGCGCCAACCGCTGCACCACCGGCCCACGCGGGTGGCGCATCAGGTCGGACACGATATTGGTGTCCAGCAGGTAACGCACCTCGCTCACAGCTTGACGTCGTCGAGCGGCAACAGGCCCTCGTCGACGTCCGGAAATGCCTCCTCAATCGGCTCCAGCGTCGCCAGGATCTCCAGCAGGTCGCGCTTGGGCTTGATCGGTTCAATCACCAGACGATCGCCTTCCTGCCGCAGGATCGCCTCGTCGCCGGGCAACTCGAACTCGCGTGGGATGCGCAGGGCTTGGTTACGGCCGTTGCGGAACAGGCGGACGTGGCGTTCGGATTGCATGCTGCACCCTAGGAATCGTTGGCATATGCCAAAGCCTATGCCTGTCGCAGCGCGCGGTCAAGCGCGTTGCCGACGATGCTACGCAGCTCGGCAAAGGTGGCGGCGTCGGGATTGACCTGACATTGCTCCTGGTTGCCTGAGTCGAGCTTCGTAGCGACCTTGCGCGTGGGGAAGTCGGGCTCGCGGCTTGGCATGGCAGCGGAATGCAATGAACATAGACCTGACCCCAACGCCCTGACTGGCTCCAATAGGGCGGTCGGTTACAGGTCGCGCAAGGAACCCTTGCTCGCTTCTTTCGGGCGGCCTAGACAGATTCCTATTGAGCTCGCGGCACCGCGTCCGTCAGTATCGCCCCAAGCGTGGCTGCGCCGTCCCCGCCGGGGCGATCGATCGACCGCGCAGCGCAAAGGGGGGGGGAAGTCATGGCTCGAAGTACCAACACGCCGAAGGCTGCGGACAGCAAGCTCATTCCAATTACGAATCTCCAGCTCAACCCGGACAATCCCAGGCTTGAGCCACGAGACGATGGTTCCGTTTGGAGCCAGAAGGCGCTAATTCGGCATTACTCGCTCGACGACACCGTGCGCGAGTTAGCAACGGACATCTCCGAACGCGGAATCAACCCGACGAAGATCGCGATCGTCGCGGTCGACCCCGAGGACCGAACTCAGCATCTCGTGACCGAAGGCAATCGGCGTCTCGCCGCTCTTCGTCTCTTGAACGACCCGAAGCTGGCAGACGACACGACCGCTGCTAAGTTCTTCGCGCAGCTCGCTAAATCCGGCATTGTTCCGAAGGCGCTGCCCTGCATTGAACTGGCGAAGGATGATGCAAACCACTAGATTGAAGTGGAGCACACGAAGGACCACAAAGGCCGCGGCACGGTGGGCTGGGGCACACAGCAACACACGCGCTTCAAGAAGTCGATCCACGGAAAGGCGCGGCACGGTCTTGCGATGGATGTCATTCAGGATCTGGTCGACAGTGGCCTAATCGACCTTGCGACCATGAAGCGCGTCCCGGTGACGACGCTCGATCGCATTCTGACCGATAGCTATGTGCGCAAGCAGCTGGGCGACCTCTCTGACCCAAAGCAGATGAAGAAGACGGGCGCGGTGCTGAAGCGCATTGCACTCGACCTCACCGAAGGCTTGAATGTCAATCACGTCAGGGAGAAGGGTCAGCGCAAGACGTACATTGACGCGGTCATCGCGAGCCCGACAACCACGCACGTGCCACCGGGGACTCGGAAACAATCCGCCGCTACTGCGACGAAGCTGACGAAATCCAAGTCAGCCAAGCAGTCGTGGGATCGCCGCTTTCTGATTCCCGCATCCGTCGTCGTGACCAACAAGAGCAAGCGCATCAAGCGCGTCGCGGGTGAGCTGAAGTCGATCATCGTCGAAGGGAACGAGAACGCGATCTCAATGCTCTTTCGGTTACTGCTTGAATTGGTGTTGACGGACTACATCACGAGGTATGGCCTGCGCGTGGCCAAAACCAAACACGGCTACGACCTCAAAGCTGCCTTGAAGGCCGTGGCTGCGGAACTGGTTTTGCGGGGCCTCGCCACAGACAAGCAACTGCACCCGATCATCAAGGCGCAGTCGGACAAGTATGACTTCCTCGCCGTGGAGAGTTTCCACGGCTATGTGCACGACGAGTTTGCCTTTCCGAATCGACGCATGCTCAACCTCGCGTGGGAGTCCTACGCGCCGCTGTTCGAGAACATCCTCAAAGACAAATGAAAAAGTCACACACCCCGCTCAGATATCCCGGCGGCAAGTCGTCGCTAGCCAACTATGTCAAGGCGCTGATCGCCACGAATGCGCTGTGGGAATGCCAGTACATTGAGCCCTACTGCGGCGGCGCAGGCGTCGCGATGGAGCTGCTGCGCGAAGAGTTCGTCGGAAGCGTTCGCATCAATGACATCGATCCCGCGATAAATTGCTTCTGGCGGTCCGTGCTCGATCACACCGAAGAGCTTTGTCGGCGGATTTCAACCGTTCGCATCAGCGTGCCCACGTGGCGCCGCCAACGTGCAGTGCTGCAGCGCGTTGCTGAGCATTCTGTCATCGAGGTTGGCTTCGCGGCATTCTTCCTCAACCGCGCCAATCGATCGGGGATCCTCACTGCTGGGCCGATCGGCGGACTGGAGCAAACAGGCGCCTGGCTCATCGACGCGCGCTTCAATCGGGAGACGTTGATCAACACGATCCAGCAGATCGCAGCCTTCGCTGATCGCATCCACGTGCACTCGGACGATGCTGTCGCATTCTTGGCGTCGTCTAAAAAGTGGCCTCGCCGTAGCTTCGTCTACCTCGATCCGCCGTATGTGGTGCAGGGAAAGCGGCTGTACCGGAACTCCTACACACCGAAGGATCACGAAGAGGTCGCCGCAGCCGTTGCGCGACTGCGGCATCCGTGGATCGTGTCCTATGACAACGATCCACTCATCCGAAATCTATACGTGGGACGCCCGTCGATTACTTACGGCATCGGCTACTCTGCGAACAAGCGTACAGCCGGTAAGGAGATCATGATCTTCTCGCCTGGGCTTCGCGTGCCGTCGGTTCGATCGCCGGTCAGGCAAACTGAAGAGCTGTGGAAGCGGCTCAGCGCCGCGTAATTCGCACAGCATGCAGTAAAGCGCTTCAATCTCTTGCCTAAGTCTCCGCCGAACAACCTTGCCAGGTAAGGCTCCTCAGTCATTGGGCTCCGCACTGACGTCGGGCTCCCGAGGTCAAATTTCGTAGCATCCTTGCGCGTGGGGTAGTCGGGCTCGTGGCTTGGCTCGGCAGCGGAATGCGACGAAGCTAGACCTGACCCCAAAAATGACCCAAAAAATTGCGACCCAAAAAAAGTGCAAAAAGGTGTGGCGCGGCGGATTGATGTAGACCGAGCAATAGAGGGTTTCGACACCGGGTGTTTCTGTAATTTGGGGTCGAGATTCACTAGACTCTGGACTTTGCGCGCCGGCAAACGTGGCTGGCTATCCGAATCGGCGGTGATAATGAGTTCCATGTTCGCAATGCAGGCTGCTTTGTATCCTTCTCGCGCCGCTGAGCCGTCAGTTATTTCGCAGCGACGTTGGAGACGCCAGTGCCGCGAGGAGACGTTGGCGCCTGCATGTGATTGGCACCGAGGACGGTCACAGGCCTTTTCGATTGTTTCCGGTCCGAGAAAGTCGTTGACGTCAATCGGCGGGCCGACAGTCGCCCCGTGCTTACGGCGAGATCGGCTGGGAAAGTCTCAATGATTGGAAAGCGTTCCCGCGCGCTCGATATCGGTGGAAAGGTAGGCGTCTACATCGTCTTCCCGGGGGTCGCTGCAGCGCTTCTAGGAATTTATCTCACGGGGGCCTTCATAGCTGAACCTATACAGCCACCGGTTGACCCGGCGGTCGCTGCAACTGGGCGCAACGTCAAAGACGTGGAATCCCGCGCGCGACAAGCGAAAGCGAACCAGGAGTTGCTTGTGTGGATGAAGCAAACGTTTCTGGAATCGAGCCAACGGCGCGATTTGCTCGTGGCAACGGACAAGGCTCTCGAAGAGGGGCGGGTTTCGGATGTTTTCGAGTTGCTGCAGCCAGTGCGCATGAAGCTAGACCCCGTTATGGAGGAGCGTTACGTCGCGGCACGAAAAGCAGTTCTCGACGCGACGGACAACGAGCTGACGGAAGGGAAATTTGACCAGGTGTTCGACAGGCTTCGTCCGCGCGACGGCCTCATGGACGCTCTACTACAGGAGCGCTACACCGCGGCAGCTCAGGGAATCATTGATGCGGATACAGAGGGCGTGGGCAGGAGCGGAAGCGCGCGCCAAGGCAAAGACGGAAGCCGAGGCAGCTGATGTGGAAAATGTCCTCCAGCGATGGGAGTGCTCCGGAATGCTCCGGAGCATCGACATCTGGTCCATCACGGGCACCACAGCCAAGCGTCGGGTCCGCATGATCTACGACTATGGGGTGATCACGACGGACGAGTACGTGGAGACCACCAAGGCCGGCGATCGAACGACGTATCGCACTGACCCGGAACGCAACGATTTCTTTGTAGTCTCTGGCAACATCCGACTGACCTTCTTTGAGAACGGTCGGCCTATGTCCGACGACGACTTTTCCGCCTGTATTCGAAAAAAATGATGCGCGAGCAAACGGGGCCACCATTTCGCCGCCGGCGTCAAATGGGACGATGAGGCTTCACCCGGCCCGGCTCAGGCTGATTGGTGGTGATCCCGTTTCCTACCTGACCGAAGCCGCCTGTGTTGTCGTGTGGTCGTGGCACTTGGCCGAGCTATGGAGGCCACACTGACAATTTGCACGCTGTTCGCAGCCTTCTTCGTCGCCGCATTGACTATCGGGACCTGCCACGAAAGCGTGGCAGGCACTCCGACCTACAATCTGCGAACCGACCCCGCCACGCCGATCGCCGGTCAGTCGTTTCAGGTTGTCGCAGACGGGAACTCCTGCGAGCTCTTGTTTGTGGCTAATCCTTACGGTGACGGTGTTTACGATGAAGTCACTGTTTCACGAGGACTGATTCAAGCGCAAGTGGGTTACAACCGGACCCTTGTCCCTCCGTGCGAGAACCCTCCGCATACGGTTGGATTGACTATCCCCGGTCAACCGGCGGGCGAATACCGAGTCGAACTGATCGGCCGTCAGTTCTTCAGCACGGACGAGGGGCTGCTACAAGCGATCAACATCACCATTGCCGGCGGTGTTGCGACTGGCGCACCTGTCGTGGTTCCCGCATCGGATTTGAACGGCCTGTTGATGCTGAGTGCGCTGGTGTTCTTGCTCGGCGTTCTGGCATTGCCTCGCCGGTCATAATTAATGACCCGAGTCCGAGCCTGTCGATCGCCTGCCATGACCCACCCTTCACCCCGCCTTGATACCCCTCTCCTTGAAACCGCTCGCCTGATCCTGCGTCCCCCGCAGTTCGAAGACTTCGAGCGCTGGGCCGAATTCGCCGCGGATCCTGAGGCCCAGCGTTTTCTCGGCGGCGTGCAGCCGCGTTCCATCGCCTGGCGCAGCATGATGACGATGGCGGGTTCGTGGGCGTTGACCGGAGTGGCGATGTTCTCGGTGATCGAGAAGGCGAGCGGGCGCTGGATGGGGCGACTCGGTCCGTGGCAACCGGAAGGCTGGCCCGGCACCGAGGTTGGCTGGTCGCTGCATCCCGATGCCTGGGGTCGCGGCTATGCGAGCGAAGGCGCCGCAGTGGCGATCGATTACGCGTTCGAGGTGCTGGGCTGGAGTGAAGTGATCCACTGCATCGACCCGCAGAACCTGCCCTCGCAGCGCGTTGCGCAGCGGCTCGGCTCGCGCCTGCGCGGACC
>JBKJTK010000292.1:0-3505 GCA_046590875.1 Chiayiivirga sp. | reverse complement strand
TCCTGCCCGCCCTGCAGGTGAACATCCGCGGCGGGCGGTTGCCGCCACCGGATGGCAACGGCATCAGTTACCTGCGCCTACCGCTGAACCAGATCGGCCAAGACGCATGAGCGGCTGGATCACCGCGTTGACGGGCGGGATGTTGATCGGTGTAGCCGCCACGCTCCTGCTTGCCTTCAACGGCCGCATCGCTGGTGTAAGCGGCATGGTCAATGGCGTGCTGCTGCCCAAGCGCGGCGACGTCGCCTGGCGGGTGCTGTTCCTGCTCGGCTTGATTGCCGGGGCAGGGATCTACTTGGCGCTTGTACCGGGCGCGTATGCACCACGGGCCAACTTTCCCGTGCCCGCGCTGGTGGTTGCCGGCCTGCTGGTGGGCTTCGGAACACGGATGGGCAATGGCTGCACCAGCGGTCATGGGGTCTGCGGTCTGGGCCGGCTTTCGCTGCGCTCGCTGGCCGCTGTGCTGACCTTCATGGCCACGGCGATTGCCACCACCTTTCTTATTCGTCACGTGTGGAGCTGACCATGACGCGTTTCATGTGGGCGGCGCTGGTCGCCGGCGTGCTGTTCGGCGTGGGCCTGGCGATGTCCGGAATGACCGATCCACAGCGCGTGCTCGGCTTCCTCGACATCTTCGGCGACTTCGATCCGGCGCTGCTATTCGTGCTGGGTGGCGCCGTTGGGGTCACCAGCATCGCATTCCGATTCGTCTTGCGCCGGCCAGCGCCGGTGCTTGCCGACAGTTTCCAGATCTCGCACTTGCGCAGCGTAGATCGCCAACTGCTCGGCGGCGCCGCCCTGTTCGGCATCGGCTGGGGCATCGCCGGCTATTGCCCGGGTCCGGCACTCGCCGGACTGGGCGTGTTGTCGCGGGAAGCACTGTGGTTCGTGCCGGCGATGGTGGCCGGTGCCTTGATCCATCGCGCCGTTGCGCGCGTCTGATTGCTCACAAATTCCAAGGAGCTCGCCATGGTTCGCGCATTGCTGTTGTCACTTCTGATCGTCGCCACGCCATTGTGGGCGGCCGACACACTGGATACCGAGGCCTTGGCGGCGCTGCCAAATCTCGCCAATCCCGCCCCCAATCTCGCCACCGCCGGCCGACTGCAAGCCAAGGACATCCCGGTCATCGCCAAAGCCGGCATCCGCCATGTGATCAACCTGGCGGTCGACAGCGAAACCCCGGATTTCGACGAGGCCGCCGCCGTGCGCAGTGCCGGCATGCGATACGAAAACCTGCCGATCCGCGGCGCCGAGGATCTGACCCCGGACAATGTCGCCCGCTTCGATCGCCTGATCGCCGAGGTGGGCGCCGCACCGACCCTGGTCCACTGCAGCAGCAGCAACCGCGTCGGCGCGATGGCGGCGTTGCGCGCCGTCTGGATCCAGGGCCAATCGGTCGACGCGGCGCTGGAAGAAGGACGTCGCTGGGGATTGAAGGCTCTGGAGCCCGCGGTGCGCGAGCGATTGTCGGCATCGGCGACTGCCATCACGGCGTCCGTTCCCAAGCCGGTCGGCATGCAGCAGTTTCCCCGCATCGAAGGGGCTGGCGGCGTGTATGCGCTGTCTACGGGTGTGGACATGCCGGCGACGAATGTCGTCCATCGATTGTTGATCGATGCGACCACCACCGAAACCACCGCGACCGGAACCAACCGCCATCTCGATGCGGCGGCGCGTGCGGTGAATCTCTACGCGCTGGCGAAGGTTCCGCCTGCCAAGGTCAAGATCGCGATTGTCGTGCATGGCAAGGCCACCCCTCTGGTGCTCAGCGATGCCAGCTATCGCCGGAAGTTCGGAAAGCCCAATCCGGATGCCGCAGTGATCGCGCAGCTGCATCGCGCCGGCGTCGAGATCTTTGTCTGCGGCCAATCGCTCAGCCATCAGGGCAATGCGGTTGCGGACGCGAACGACGACGTGCGGGTGTCGTTGTCGGCGATGACCAAGCTGGTCGACCTGCAGGCGGCGGGCTACGGGCTGATTCCATGACGCCGACGCTTCGAGCACTCGTCACGGACAGATCCGGAATCGCTGATACGGTGTCGGCGCGGTGAAGCAGGTGCTTGGCCACCGGCTCGCGCTTCCCGGATCTCGCGGTCGGCGCCGCGATGGGCGTCTACGTCGTGCGCGAAGGCGTCGAGATTCTGCGCGACGCGCATGAACAACTGGTTCAGCGGTGAAATTGTGTACCACGCCCCATGTCCGCTACCCTGCGCCCCGATGCCGATCCTCCGAACCCCTCTCATTCGCCTCCACCGACTACGCCGCTCGGCGCGCTTGGTGGCGTTCGCGCTCGTGGTGTTCGTGCTGCGTATCGGCATGGTGGCGGCCTGCGCACCCAGCGATTACGCCGAACTGTCGAACCACCCTGACGCAACGGCAGCGGTCGCTGTCAGCGCGGAGGTGCCGGCGGACGACGATACGCAGCACAGCGCGGGCCATTGCCTGCATTGCAGCTGCCACCACGCCGTGGCCTTGCCCGGCGCGCTCGTGGCACCGCCTCCCACAGCGGCGAATTTCGTCGGTGTTTCGCTGCTGATTCGGCAGATTACCGCGCCGCCCGAACTCAGTTTGAGACCTCCCATCCACTGATCCCGCTCGTCGGGACCTGACGCGCATCGCGCGTCGGGACGCATTGTCGTTCAGAGGAAAATCCTCATGTGTTTGTTCACCGTCGCACGCGCCCCTCGGGCGTGGTGCTGCGTGCTGTTGGTTGGCCTGCTATCCGCCGGCACCACGCACGCTTCACCGGTTTCTCTCATTCCTTCTGACCTGGCGACAGCGGTGCGCGCCGCGTGGTCGCATCATCCGGCTGCCGAGGCCACCGAGCAGACGCTGGCCGCCGCACGGGCGCGTGCCGACGCCGCCGACCGGCCGCTCTACAACCCGGACCTCGAACTCGCGGTCGACGACGAAGGCGTCGATCGCACGACGACGGCGGGGCTCGCGTTGACGCTGGACTTGTCTGGCAAGCGACGCGCGCGCTCTGAGCTTGGTCAGGCGGATCTCACGCTTGTCGAAGCCGAAGCCGCGTTGCGCCGCTCCGCGTTCGCCCTGCGGTGGTTGCAGGCCTGGGCCGAGCGCCTCGCCGCGGCCGAGCGCGTGCGTCTGGGCGACCAGCGCGTGGCGCTGGTACAGCGCTTCGCGGACCTGGCTGACCGTCAACTCGCCGTCGGGGATATCTCCACGCTCGAGCGCGACCTGGCCTTGCTCGCGCGTGACGAAGCGCAGGCCGAACAAGCCACGCTGCTGAGCGAGGCGGCCACCGCTGACGAGAGCTTTCGTGCGGTCGGCGGCGATCCCACGGCGGCAACACATCCTCCGGCAGCATCGGCGCCTCCGGTGTGGGACGCCGCCACGCAGGTCAACGTAGGCGCGAGCCCCGAGGGTCGGGTTGCCTCTGCAACAGCGGCCAGTGCGGAACGCCGCATCACGATCGCCGAACGCAATCGTCGTCCCGATCCCACGATCAGCCTGCGCGGCGGCCGAATCGATCTCGGGCCGA
>JBKJTK010000193.1:0-6715 GCA_046590875.1 Chiayiivirga sp. | reverse complement strand
CCAGCGAACGCTCGCGTTCCTGCGCCAGCATTGCTTCGCTCTTCAGTCGCACCACCTGGGTTTCCTGCTGCGCGTACTTCAGGCGCGCGTCGAAATCGTCCGCGGCTTGCGCGCGGTCGGCCTGGATGGTGTCGCGCTCGATCGCCAGGTAGCGCTGCAGCAGCGGCTCCCAGTCCGCGCCGGGTCGCCTCTCGGCGAGCATCACGTCCAGCAGGGTGCGCGCCACACGCAACTCGTCGCGCGACAGTTTCAGCGCGCGGAAACGCTCGATCGCGGCCTGCAATTGTGCCTGCGCCTGCGGCCAGTCGCGGGCGTCCAGCGCGGCCAAGCCGAGCACTTCGTAAGCCTGTCCGGCGAGCTGGCTGTTGCGCAATTGCTCGCTCAGTTCGATCACATGCAACGCGTTACTGCGTTGCGCGGCGGCATCGCCGCGCTGGCGCGCCAGCCGGGCTAGCTCCAGATACAGCTCCGCGCGCAGTTTGGGATCCGCGACATGCGCACTCAGGATCAGTCCGCGGTCGAGCGCGGTGCTGGCTTCGTCGTAGCGTTTCAGTTGGGCCAAGGCGCGGGCGCGATTGCGCAACAGGCGCGCCTGCAACGACAAGGCGACTTCCGGCCCGAGACGCGCCAAGCCGCGATCCGCGTATTCCGCCGCCAGCGCGTGTTTGCCCAGCGCGTGGCTCATCGAGGAATAGCCAAGATCGATATCGGCCGCGAGTTCGGGCAGGAAGGCGTTCTTGAGCCGCAGCTCGGCGACGCCCAGCAGACGTTCGCCCTGCGAATAGTCCTGTAGCGCCATGCTCGCACGCCCCTCGGCAATCAAGCCGCGCACTTCCAGCGCAATGTCACCGGCCGCGATCGCGGCCTGGCTGGCCGCGCCGCCGGCTTCGCGCTGGCAGTGCAGATCAGCGATCACGCGACAGGCGTTGGCCTTGACCAGCAGCAGCAGGGCACGCTCGCGCGCGGCTTGCGGCGCTTGCGCGCGTTGCAACAGCGCGGGCAACTCGCGCAGCACCGCCTCGGGCTCGATCAGGGCGCGATCTTCCAGCGCATGGCGCAACGGCAGTTCGCGCGCGGTGGACGAGTCGGCAGGTACCTGCGACAGCACCGGCAGGGCGACCAGAACCAACAGGACTAGCGCCCAGCGACGCAAGGACGGGAGTGCAAGTCCGAGGTGCATCGGCCGCATTGATAGTTCGTGAAGGCGCATCGCGGCGCATTCTGACTGAAGCCGCACATGACCGTTGTGAATTCCGCTAGCCGGCGCGAGGACGGCCGCACCAACAAAAACCCCCGGAGGTCGTCCGGGGGTTTCGGGTTACGGCGTCGCCACCGCCGTCGACATGGCTAGCGTGCCGCGTTCGCGTTCATGGCGGCGTTGCGGGTGGCGTCGTAGGATTGAGCCGGATCGCGCATGCCGGAGGTGTGGCACTGGCCGATGGTATGGCCGCGGTTGGTCGCCCCGGATAGCTGGCCGTTGACCTGCTCGGTGGTGCCATCTTCCGGATCGCTCAAGACCACATCGGTGGCGAAGTTGCAGTAGTCGTTGGTCCACCAGTTGGTGGTGCGGAACGCCGTGGTGTAGTAGTTCACCTTGGCGCGCGAAGCGCTCGGGATGCCGGCCAACCACGTCGCGGCGCCGCTGTAGCTGAGGTTGTCATTGGTTCCACAACCCACGCCGAACCACGAGCCCATCGCCGCCAGCATGCCGGCCAGGTTGGTGCCCTTGTACGGCGTGCCGACCGACTGGATCAGGCGCGCGCCGGTGGCCTTGTCGAGCCCGCTCCAGTAGTAATTGAACAGATGCAGCGCGGCCGCGCCGCCCTGGCTGTGCGCGACGATGCCGAACGAGTTCCAGGTGTTGCCGAAGCTCTGGATGCGGCGTGCGAAGTCGTCGTGGGTGCGGTTCTGGTTGGCGTCGAGGAAGGTCGAGGCATTGCTGAAATGCGAGGTCGGCCACACCCCGCCGGAGCAGTAGCCATGCACCAGCAACAGGCGCGTGCCCACGCCCTTGGCGGTGGCGCTCGCGGCCGGCGGCGGACCCATGCGCATGCGGTCGTCGATCTCGATCTTGTCGGCGCTGGCTTTGTCTCGAATCGCGGGCAGGCTGAGCGTCAGACGCTTGGCATCGGCGAGGGTGACGAAGTGGTCGGGGTCCTCGATGCGCAGATTGCGCAGCTCGAACGGGGCGACCGCACCGGCACGCTGCACCCAGCGTTTGTCGAAGCCCAGGCTGAGCTTGTCGTTCGCCGGCGTCACCATGCCGCCCACCCAGGCCACCGGCATGGCCTTGCCGGCAGCGTCGCTGCCCCAGACCTCGGCATAGGCGCGGTAATGCTGCCCGCGCTTGTCCGCGGCGACGGGAATGTCGATCGACAGTCGGTCACCAGCGCTCGTCGCGGCGGCGGCCTTGGTCGCAAGCAACTGCAGCGACGCGTCGACCACCGGCAGCACGTGCTCGGCGCTGCGCAGCACGCTGCGGCCTTGGCGATCGGCGCCGCGCACCATCACTTGGGCGAGGTACTGGCCGCTTTGCTTGGCAAGAAAGTCGCCGCCGAATACGCCGTCGGCAGACGCGCCGTCGCCGTGTTGGCCATCGTCGAACATGACGTGGGTTTCAATGCGGCCGTCGGGTGCGGTCACCCGCAACGTGGCGGCATCGATGCGACCCGCGTCCTTGCCGAGCAGGACCTGTTCGCGGGCATCGGTGGCGGTAAGTTGCGCCGCGAGTCCGATGCGATCCCCCAGGCGCTGGCGCTTGTGGGTCTGGTAGGAAGCAAGCTCGGTGGCGGCATCACCTTCGATCAAGAGAAAACCGCGGTTGGACGCGGAGCCTGCGGCTTGCAGCTTGACCGTCCAGTTGCCGCTGGCCACGCCGTCGAGGGCGTAGTAGTCGGCCGCATGCGCGTCGAGTTCGATGCCGAATTCGGCGGCCTTGACGTCGCGCGCCAGCAGCGCAGCGGCCTTTTCCTGACGTCCGTCCGGCGTGGTGAGATCGACCTGCCAGTCGCCGTGCGCGCCGCCAAACACGAGGAAGCGTCCGCGACCGTTTTCGATCGGAAGCGTGCCCTGCCATGTCCGCGCCCCGGATTTGTCCGCGGTCAGCTCGACCGGGATCAGGGCGCTCTTGGAATGGATCGTGGCCTCGGCGGGATCGGCCGGTGCCATTGCCGCGAACTCTTCGGGCGCGCCCGCGAGCTGCTTGGAAACCAGCGCATTGCTTGCATGCGCCACGGGGGCGCACAGACACAAACCTGCCACAACGGACACGGTAAGACGGCGAAACTGCATGGCATTCCCTCCCAGGAATTCGGTGCAAATTTGAATTTCAGATGCCGGTCGATGACCGGATGCATCCCCTAAGCGCCTTGCACGCCCTACGGTCCCGACGACGTCCGCTCGTCAGGCCCCAATACCGTACGGGGGGGAATGGCAATGTAGTCTTCTGTGACCGGGTTCGCAATGTCGAAATTGTCAACCACTGCAACAAGTTACGTCGGCAACCGATTCCGGGGTCAAACAGACGTTCGATTGTGACGACCATCACGGTTCATGCCGGTGGACGGCTCCAGAAGGCTAACACCCGAGCCAGTCGTGCTTGCAGATCCGGCGACTCCGCGGCCGGAACCGGTCCGAGCTGGGACCATTGCAGCAGCCGTTCGCGCGGATCCGCCGCTGCCGCCGTCGCCCCTTGCAGGCGCGAAGCGAGGCGTTGCAGTTGCCGCTGTCGACGCAGCGCCTGGGCCTCGGCCGGGCTATCGAGGCCGGCGTCGAGTTCGGCCTCGATCAGCCAGACTTGCGCCGCCGCCAACGCGGTGTCGTCGCGCGGCGGCAGACCACGCGCGTCCTGCGCCTGGGTCCAACGTGATGCGAGTTGGCGGCGGTCGGCTTCGTCCAGCGCCATCGCTTCCCAGCGTGCCTGCGCCGCCTCGCTCGCGATGCCATCGTGTTCGACCGCCGCAAACAACTGCGCTGCCTCGACCAAGGCCTGCAACCGCAGCCCACGACGCGTGGCTTCGAGCGTCGACTGGGCCTGACGCACCCGCGTCACGGCCTGATCGAAAGCGCGCTCGGCGTCGCTGGCACGCGGCGCGCGTGGCTCCTTGCTGCGCGGGTCGCGCTCGCGCGGGCCCCGTGTGTCGCGGGCGCCGGATCGCGCTTCACGACCGCGCTCCTGACCGTGGCTGCCCGCACCGTGGCCGCGCATCGGCTCGCGCTCGCGCGGGGGCCGCGACGGTTCGGCTGCCGCATGCAGTTCCTTCCAGTTCGCCGCCAGCGCGGCGATGCGTCCTTCGGCATGCGACAGGATCTCGCCATCGCCCTGCGCCAGGACGGCCAGCTCATCGAGGATGCGGCGCGTTTCGGTTTCGACGCGACCGGCCTGTTGCACCGACTGTTCCCGCTGTTCGCGCTCGCGCGCGAACAGCGGATCGATCAGCGCACCGAGTTCCTTCTCCAGCGCGACCTCCTGATCCTTGGCGGCGCGCGGCAGGGCTCGCCACTCGCTCTGCGCCTGTCGCGCCAGGTCGAGCGCAGAGACGGGATCGGCGTGGGTCAATTCGCGTCGCAGACGCGCGATCAACTTGCGGCGGCCGAGCGCTGCGTCTTCGCGCTGCGCGTCGAGCCACGCGTCGATGCGGGTGAGACCCTCGCGCAACCGGCGCGCCAGCGGCGTGCGCGCCTTCGGCTCCAGATCGTCGAGCAAGCGCAGGGCATCCACCAGTTTGCGTCGCAGACCGATCGCCGCGGGTGTCGACAACGGCGCGAGTGCTTCGGGCGTGGCCTGCGTCAGCAAGGCATCCAGCGCCTCGCGCCGTTGCTCGCGCAAGGCATGGCGCTGCTCGAAATAGGGTTTGGTCGGCGCCATCGCGCGTCCGCACAGCCCGCGGAAGCGGCGCGCGAGTCCGGAGCTGCGATCCGCGTCGCCAGGCTCGGCGGCCTCGACGCGGGCCCATTCCTGTTGCAGTTCGCGTACGCGGTTCGCGACCGCGTCCGGATGATGGCCGGCCGCGATCAAGGCTTCGAGGTCATCGCAAAGTCGCGCCCGCACGCGATTGCCGGACCAGCGCTGCCACTGGTCGAGTTCGGCCACTTTCGCCTCGATCTGCGCGAGGTGATCGCGACGCGGACGGTCTGGCGTGGGCAGCTGTTTGAGCAAGACCTGCACCTGTTCCAGCGCGGGCCGGGCGGCGCCCAACCGCTGCGCAACCACGGCGCGGTTGGCGACCGCGAGTCGACGATCCAGCTCCGACCAATCCGTGGCTGTCCGTGGCGCGGGCACGTCAGGAACCATTGCTACCGTGTCCAGGGCGGTCGTCGCATAGCCGGCCTCGCCCTGCATCAAGACCTGCGCGACAGCTTCGGGACCGGCGTCCGGCGGCACGCTCGCATCTGCCGCATCCGGGACAGGATCGCCCGCCATCGCGCCGGTCGCACGGCGCTCCCGCATCGCCAGCGCATCCTGCAAACGCTCGAGGTAGGCATCGACGCGGCGTTGCGTCGCTGCGTCCAGTGACTCGCGACGGCCTTGCCATTCCTGCGTCGCGGCTACGAGTCGGGTCTCGACATGTTCCGGCAGTTGCTGCGCCCACTCGGTCAGCGTCTCGCACAGGCCCAGCGCATAGCGCTGCAAGGCCGCCGCGTCGCCGCGCGCCAGACGCAAGGCCTCGGCGCGCTCGCGCGCCTGTCGCGCCAGGTTCTTGTCGCGTTTGCGCAAGGTTTCGGCCAGACGATCCAACGTCTCCTCACCGTCGATGCGCCCAAGCAGGATCTCGCGCAGGGCCGCGTCGGTCTCCTCGCCGCAACGGCGCAGCAGGAACGCCGGCCGGGCGATTCGTGCGATAGCCGCGCGACGCGCTTCGACTTCGGGCGCGGATTCGGCAACGCGCTCCAGCAACTCATTCGGCAGATCCAGCGACAACGCCGCCAACCGCGCACCGGGCGCGAGCCCCGCCGCCGGATCCAGCAACACCCGGCTCAGCCGCGTCATCGCCACTGCACGGGTCTCCGTGTCGGCATCGACCCGGTGGCGTTCCAGCAACAATGACGCCACGCTCAACCGAGCCAACGCGGCGCGCCGCACGGCGGGTTCGGGATCCTGCGCGGCAATCTCGGGTAGACGCGCCAGCAACTCGGGCGCGCGCTCCTCGCGCACAGCCGCGGCGCGGCGCTCGGGATCGCGCTGTTCCCAGGGCAGCGTCTTGAAGGCGGAGAGGAGATTCTTCATCGGGGGCATCAACGCGGCGCGGCGAAATGGGGGCGTAGTGTCGCAGAGCGAGGGACTCGACGCAGTCCGGCGACCACTTGCGCTTCGATCCTCCGGGTCATCGGGACGAGTTTGACTACCGCTTGAATGCTCCGCAGCCGTTCGTGCTGATGCTTCTACAGGCTCAGCACGGGGTAAGTCTTCGACGTATCGAAGGCCCTCCTCGCGCTGGCTGTTTGAGGGCGGCCGTCGATACCTCAGGCCGAACGGACCTTTTGAGACTCGCAACGCTCCTGAGTTCATGGGCAAAACCCGGCGTGCGGGCGCGCAGTTTTCTCAGGGTAAACGTCATTTGGAGGCAGGCTCCAACACCGAACAGCCGTTAGCCCTTGGCTAGAGCAGCCTCCCTCAACCGTTTTGGGTGGCAAAGGTGCGCCGGAGCCATCCAAGCTCGTAGTCCCTCAATACCCAGCCGCTTGCCCATCCTTGCGACTCTCCGACGCGCCGGCA
>JBKJTK010000138.1:0-4649 GCA_046590875.1 Chiayiivirga sp. | reverse complement strand
GGAAATCCTCAAGGGTCTTTCGCTGGAAGTGAAAGCGGGCGAAGTGCATGCCTTGATGGGCCCCAACGGTGCCGGGAAATCCACGCTGGGCAATGTGCTCGCCGGGCGGGAAGGCTACGAAGTGGTCACAGGCTCGGTGAGCTACGAGGGCCGCGACCTGCTGGCGCTGGAACCGGAGCAGCGCGCTGCCGAAGGCGTGTTCCTCGCCTTCCAGTATCCGGTCGAGATTCCGGGCGTGAACAACACCTATTTCCTGCGCGCTGCGGCGAACGCGCAGCGCAAGTATCGTGGCGAGCCGGAACTGGACTCGATGCAATTCCTCAAGCTGGTACGGCAGAAACTGTCAGTGCTGCACCTGAAGGACGATTTGCTGCATCGCGCGGTGAATGAGGGCTTTTCCGGCGGCGAGAAAAAGCGTAACGAGATTTTCCAGATGGCCGTGCTGGAACCGAAACTGGCGATCCTGGACGAGACCGATTCCGGCCTCGACATCGATGCGCTCAAGGCCGTCGCGGAGGGCGTGAACGCGCTGCGTTCGCCGGAGCGCGCGTTCCTCGTCATCACGCACTATCAGCGGTTGCTCGACTACATCACGCCGGATCGGGTGCATGTTCTTGCCGACGGCCGCATCGTGGAGAGTGGCGGTCCGGAGCTGGCGCTGGAGCTCGAAGCGCATGGTTATGCGTGGGTGAAGGATCGCATCGCGCCAGGGACCAAGGCCTCCGCATGAGCGTGCTGCTCGACTCGCTGCTGGCCGGATTCGAAGCGCTGCCAGCGCACGAGGGCATTGGCTTGGGCGCCACACGCAGCGCCGCGCTGGCGGCGGTGCGCGAGCACGGCCTGCCGGGCGCGCGGGTGGAAGCCTGGAAATACACCCAGTTGCGTGCGCTGGAACGACGCAGTTTTGCGCGGGTGACGGCGTTGCCGCAGATCGATGCGGAGGCGCTCGCATTGCCCGCCGCGCCGCGATTGGTCTTCGTCAATGGAATGTTCCATGCCGGCTTGTCCGATCTTGCCGGACTGCCAGACGGCGTCTCGCTGGTTCCCTTGTCGCGCGAACTTTCCGGCTCGGACGTCCGCGCAGTGAGCTTTCTGGCGCGTCGTTACGAGCGCCGTGACGAAACCTTCGCGCAGCTGAATTCCGCGCTCGCGAGCGAAGGTGCCGTGCTGCGCGCGGAAGCCGATGTGCGCAGCGACACCGCGATCCATCTCGTCTTCGTGGGCGCGTCGGCTGCCGACGCGGCTTGGCATCTGCGGCATCTGATCGAACTGCGCGAAGGCGCACGCGTGACCCTGGTCGAACATCGAACTGCAAGCGGCGCGCACGCGCACTTCGCCAATGAGATCGCCCATGTGCACCTCGCGCGTGGCGCATCGCTGCGTCACGCACGCATCCAGCGCGAAGCGGACGGCGCGATCACTCTGCTGCGCACCGACGCGGTGCTGGCGCGCGAAGCCGAATACCGCCGCGTCGATATGGAGCTGGGCGCGGCGTTGTCGCGGCATGAGCTCAACGTCGCCTTGCAGGGCGCGGGCGCGCGCCTGCACGCGAACGGTGTATTGCTGGCGAACGGCAAGCGGCATCTGGAGACGCGCCTGGGCATCGAGCACATCGCGCCGGATACCGGCAGCGAACTGGTCTGGCGTGGACTCGGTGCAGATCGCGGTCGCGCGGTGTTTCATGGTGGAATCACGATCCGCGCCGGCGCCGATGGCTCTGACGCGATGTTGTCGAATAAGAACCTGCTGCTTTCCGAAGGCGCGGAGATCGACACCCAGCCGGTGCTGGAGATCCACGCGGATGAGGTGAAGGCGGCGCACGGTGCGACCGTAGGGCGGCTGAACGAGACTTCGTTGTTCTATCTGCGCTCGCGCGGGTTGCCGGCGGCACAGGCACGGGCGTTGTTGACTGCGGCTTTCTGTCGTGAAGTGGTGGGCGTGATCGAGAGTGCCGAACTGATCGACATGCTGACCACGGCGCTGGACGCGGCTCTTTCGCATCTGGAGTCCGCTTCGTGAGTTTCCCTCAATCGCGCCACCCTCGTCCCCCTTCGCCAGCCCCGGGAAAGGCGAAGCTTCTCCCTCAGGCGGGAGACGGAGTGAATGCGATTGATTGGAAACAGGTCCGTACCGACTTCCCGTTGCTCAAGCGCGAGGTCCACGGCAAGCCTCTGATCTATCTCGACTCCGCGAACACCGGCCAGAAGCCGGAATGCGTGATCGCGGCGGTGGACGATTTCTATCGCCGCCACAATGCCAACGTCAGCCGCGCTGTGCACCAGCTTGGGGCCGAGGCGACCGAAGCCTACGAGGGCGCGCGCACCAAGCTCGCGCGTTTCCTCAACGTGCGCGGCGACGATCTCGTGCTGTGCAGCGGCACCACGTTTGCGATCAACGTCGTGGCTTACTCCTGGGCGCTGCCGCAGCTCAAGCCGGGCGATGTGATCGTGCTCACGCGCATGGAACACCACGCCAACATCGTGCCCTGGCAGATCGTGTCGGAACGCACGGGTGCGAGGATAAAAGTGTGCGAGCTCACGCCCGAGGGCGAGCTCGATCTCGACGCGCTTTGGAGACTGCTGACGCCGGAAGTGAAGCTGCTCGGCGTGACGCACGTATCCAATGTGCTGGGCACGGTAAATCCCGTACGCGAAATCTGCCGCGAGGCGCGTCGACGCGGCATCGTTACGGTGGTCGACGGTTCGCAAGCCGTTCCGCACCGGCCGGTGGACATCAACGCAATAGGTTGCGACTTCTACGCCTTCACCGGCCACAAGATGTGCGGCCCCACCGGCACCGGCGCGCTGTGGGCGCGGCGCGAGCATCTCGCGGCCATGCCGCCCTTCATCGGCGGCGGCGAGATGATCAAGGAAGTGCACTTCGAGGGCACCGTGTTCAACGACGCGCCGCACAAGTTCGAAGCCGGCACGCCCAACATCGCCGGTTTTGTTGGACTGGGTGCCGCAGTGGATTATCTCGATGCGCTCGGCATGGCAGCAGTCGAAGCACGCGAGCAGGAACTGCTGGTGCACGCGAACCAAGCGCTGGCCGGTGTGGCGGGACTGCGCGTGCTCGGCAGCGCGCGCGAGAAGGCCGCCGTGATCAGCTTCCTGGTCGAAGGCGCGCACGCGCACGACCTGGCCACGCTGCTTGATCTGGAAGGCGTCGCGGTACGCTCGGGCCAGCACTGCGCGCATCCGCTGTTGCAGTTCTACGGCGTCGCCGCGACCTGTCGTGCCTCGTTCGCGTTCTACAACACTTTCGACGAAATCGATACGTTCGTCGCCGCCCTCACCAAGGCCAGAAGGTTGCTCGCCTGATATGACCGAACTGACATTCCGCGCCGCGACCGTCGCAGACATTCCTGCATTGGTCGAACTCGTCACCTCCGCTTATCGCGGCGACGTCAGCCGCCAGGGCTGGACCACTGAGGCCGATCTCCTCGACGGCAACCGCATCGATCCCGACGTGTTGCGCGGCGACATCGAGCGTCCCCGCTCGCGTGTGGTGGTCGCCGAACGGGAGGGCTCGGCGCTGGCTTGCGCGCACATCAGCGAGCAGGAAGGCGCCGGGTATTTCGGCATGTTCGCCGTGCGCCCGAACCTGCAGCGCGGCGGCGTCGGAAACGCCGTACTGGCCGAAGCCGAGCGCGTGGTGCGTGCCGAGTTCGGTTTGCCGCAGATGCGCATGACCGTGATCGATTTGCGCGAGGAACTGATCGCCTGGTACGAACGCCGCGGCTATCGCCGCACCGGGATCAAGAAACCGTTTCCGGCCACCGACCCGCGTTTTGGTATTCCCAAGCGCGATGATCTGCGATTCGAAATTCTCGAGAAGACCTGGTGAGCAACGAAGTCTGGGTGCGGGTCTGCGCCATGGGTGAACTGCTGCCGGGCGAAATGCGCGTGGTCTGGGACGGCAGTACGCCGATTCTGGTACTCAATCACGACACCGCGATCTATGCGCTGGAAGACCGTTGTAGCCACGAGGACTTTGAACTCTCGGCGGGCAGCTTCGACGGCGACGAAGGCACGATCGAATGCGTCCTGCATGGCGCGAAATTCGCCGTCAGCGACGGACGCCCGCTATGCGCGCCGGCCTACGCGCCCGTGAAGAAGTTCCCGATCAAGATCGAGGACGACGCGATCTGGACGCGCGACGATCGCGGCTGATCGAACGAATCAGCTTTCGGGCGCGACGTAGCCCGCCGGTTTCTCGGCCCCCGCACCGAACA
Organism: Chiayiivirga sp.; assembly: GCA_046590875.1. Classification (GTDB taxonomy): domain Bacteria; phylum Pseudomonadota; class Gammaproteobacteria; order Xanthomonadales; family Xanthomonadaceae; genus JALCLA01. The sequence continues at coordinate 415 of JBKJTK010000138.1, read as the reverse complement.
GGAATTTCTCCATCTCGGCTTGCAAATAAGCACGCGCTTTCGGGTCGCGTGGTTGCAGACGGTTCTCGTTGATCAGCATGGTCTGGTGCGCAAGCCACTCGATCCACGCAGGTTTCCCGATCTGGTTGAAGACGCGTTGGCCGAGTTCGCCCGGCCATGGTGCGAAGTCGAGGCCTTCGGTTTCGATATTGTGTTTGACGCAGTGCACGGTGCGGGACATACGTGGCTCGATGGGTCATTCGGCAAGGGAGGCGAGCAATTTCCGGATCGGCGCGGGCAGCCCGGTAGCCGCGAGTTCTTCGCGCGCGACCCAGCGCAAGTCGGGATTATCCGCGATCCGTGCGCGCTCGCGTGCGCCGCGCCAGAGCAGCGGTTCGGCCCGAAGTCGATAGTGGCTGAAAACATGTTCGAGTTC
>JBKJTK010000013.1:0-10232 GCA_046590875.1 Chiayiivirga sp. | reverse complement strand
CGCGATGTAGTCGTCGTCGACTTCGTAGTGCGGGTTGATCCAGGTGAAGGTGTCGAGTTCGAAGCTCAGGCGCGGATGCCCGGCGCCCATGATGCGGTGCGTGATCATGCGTTCCGGCGTGCCCATGTGGCAGGACAGGCACAACTCGGCGCGCTTGACCGGATCTTCGGTCGGATATAAGCCCTTGGCGAGGTTGTCGGCATGCGGCACGCCCTTGTCGGCGTGCGAGGACAGCCACAGTTCGGAACCGCCGTGGCAGGCTTCGCAACCCACCCCGTCGTCAATCTGGAAGCGTTCGCCGCGCTGGGCCACCGCGGTGTTGTCGGTGTGGCAGTCGAGGCAGACCTGGGCCTGGGTGGCGTCGCCAAGGCCGAGCTTGCGGGCGATTGCCTGGCCTTTCGCCCCCTGCAGCGCCTGGTAGGCCTGTGTCGCGTGAGGATCGTATTCCTGCCAGCGCGCGAATTCGTTCTGCCAGACGTTGGATTCCTTGAACGGCTGCGAAGCGCCGTGGCAGACGCTATTGCTGCACGTAGCGACGCCCATGTGCTTGTGCGCGGCGATGTCGCCCAGTGCGGTCGCCGACACAGCGGTCGCGAGCAAACCGGCCGACAGGCCGCTCAGTACGAGCAACAGCAGCAGATGCCGTTTCATCCCCAACTCCTCCCCAAGAGCGACGTGGAATCCGACGGACAGTCTCGTGGTCGAAACACTGTCGCGCTCGATTATGCCACCTAGAGGTTGTCAACGGATGGCGACGACGCAAACGGCCAAAGGCAATGACCGCCCGAAGCACGATCGATACGCTCCAGTCGGGCCCGATGCGAGGCTTCCTCCTCGTCGTTGGCGCGTCGTACGCGCAACCCGGTGATCTGCACGGGTGTCCGTCCCTTTCCAATTTCGCGGCGGTGCGCATCCACCGGCAGGGTGAACGCAAGATCGCCCTGGCCCGCGGTCAGGGCCAGATAGACCTCGATCAACAACTGGGCATCGAGCAAGGCTCCGTGCAGCTCACGATGCGAGTTGTCTACGCCGAATCGCTTGCACAGGGCATCGAGACTGTTGCGCTGGCCCGGGAAGCGTTCGCGCGCCAGCGCCAGCGTATCGAGCACGCGGGCGTGATCGCGCATCCGCCCGAATTGGGCGCCTGCGAGGAGTAGTTCGTTGTCGAGAAAACCGATGTCGAAGGTGGCGTTGTGGATCACCAACTCGGAATCCCGGATGAAATCGAGAAATTCCCCCACTACGTCTTCGAAGCGCGGCTTGTCAGCGAGAAATTCCAGCGTCAGGCCGGTGACTTCCTGCGCACCTGGCTCGAACTCGCGTCCCGGATTCAGATAGCGCTGGAAGCGCCGTCCGCTCGGACGCCGCTCGATCAGTTCGACACAGCCGATCTCGACCACGCGGTTGCCTTTTTCCCACGACAAGCCGGTCGTTTCGGTATCGAGCACGATCTGGCGCATGGACTACACGTTCTCCACTACATCACGGATTTTTTCGGCCGCGTTGCGCGCCAGCACATCGACGCGCTCGTTGTCGGGATCGCCGGAATGGCCTTTCACCCAGCGCCATTCGATCTGGTGGGGCTGCGCAGCGGCTTGCAGGCGTTGCCAGAGATCCTGATTCTTCACCGCCGCGCCCCCGCTGGTTTTCCAGCCACGCCGGATCCAGTTCGGAAGCCATTCCAGGATGCCCTGCCGCACATATTGCGAATCGGTGCGCAGCAGCACGCGGCACGGTCGCATCAATGTTTCCAACGCCATGATCGCGGCCATCAGCTCCATCCGGTTGTTGGTACTGTGTACCTCGCCGCCCGACAACTCGCGTTCGCGCGTGCCCTGCCGCAACAGCACGCCCCAACCGCCGGGGCCGGGATTGCCGAGGCACGCGCCGTCGGTACTGATTTCTACCAGACTTGATTCGACCAAGTTCGCTCCGACATCTTTCATCCGGGTCGCATCCCCGGTGCGAAAGCCACCGCCGCGCGCGGACGCACGGGAGTCAGAGTACGACGGCGTTTGCGCGCGTGGATCAGATATCCCGCGCGCCACACCGACAGCAGGTCGCGATGTTCGGACTCCGGGCCTGCGGTCCATTGATGATCGCGCAGCCAGGGCAGCATCGGCCCCACGCCGCGCTGCTGCATCACCTCGAAGCCGGCATCGCGCAGCATCGCGCGACAACTGCCAGCTCCAGGCGCCTGCAATCCCGACGCGATCCAGCGCAGTCGCCACAGCGAATACGGATTGAGCACCACCAGCATCAGATTTCCCTCGGGCGCCAGCACTCGTTCGATTTCCATCAGCCACGCATGCGGTTCCGCACAACCTTCGAGCGCGTGCAGCAGGTAAACCAGATCTACGCTTTCACGTAACAACGGCAACTCCACGTCGCGACAATGCAGATCGCCCGCGAGCCGCGCCGGCTCGCGATGCAGGCGCAGCACGCTTTGCAACCTGTTGCCCGAAAGATCTGCTGGTGCATCTTCGAACGCGCGCGCATACAGGCCGATCTGGCCGTAACACGAGGTCAGCAGAGAAGCCGCCTGACGCTGTTCCTCGCGCAAAAGTCTCTGCGCCAGCGGCGAGGCAAACCAACTGCCGCCAAGGTGATCGGGTTGACGGGCAGCGGCGGGAGACGGCATGGTGCCCGGATTGTGCGGCAAACGGCCGTCGAAGATAACCCCGGACGGCCCATGCTGCAGTTGCACGCCTTGCCGGCCTTTGATGACAACTACATCTGGGTCCTTGCCGATCCCGACGGGCGCGCGGTGGTCGTGGATCCCGGACAGGCGGCGCCGGTGATCCAGGCGAGCACGCGCGGATTGCGTCCGGTCGCGATCCTGCTGACGCATCATCACGCCGACCACATCGGTGGCGCAGCCGAGTTGAAGGCGCGCTGGAAGATTCCGTGCTACGCGCCGCAGGACGAACGCATCGATTGCGCGGACGTGTTCGTCGATAGCCGGAGCAAAGTACAAATCAAGGCCATCGATATCGAGTTCGACGTGCTCGACGTGCCGGGCCACACTCGTTCCCATATCGCGTTCACCGGCGCCGGACGCTTGTTTTGCGGCGATACGCTGTTCAGCCTCGGCTGCGGCCGATTGTTCGAAGGCACGCCGTCCCAAATGCTGGTCTCGCTGGATCGCCTTGCCGCGTTGCCCGAGGACATTGAGGTGTGCTGCGGGCATGAGTACACGCTGGCGAATGCTCAATTTGCAGCCGTCGTCGAACCTGACAACACAGCACTGAAACAACGGACTTCCGAGGCCCGCCAGTTGCGTGCCGTCGGCAAGCCCAGCCTGCCGAGCCGGATCGGCGCAGAACGCGCGGCCAATCCGTTTATGCGTTGCGACGAGCCGGCAGTCGTACAGGCGGCCACCCTACGACTGGGACGCGAGCCACAGGATCGGACCGAAATTTTCGCGACCCTGCGCGCATGGAAAGACGGATTTCGCTCCGCATGATTCCGAGCCGCATGATTCCGAGCCGCATGAAGCCGCTACGCTTGGCCACGCTCGTCGCGATCGCGATCGCGCTGGTAGCGTGCCAGGCGCCGATCCGGCCAACGCCACCAGCGCCGATTACCCCGTCCGTCGACACCGAAGTAACCGTCAAGCCTGCGGCGGACAAGCCGCTGCCACCCCCACCACCTCCGCGCACTCCGCCCAAGCCGGCGAAGATCGAGTTGCGCGGCGCCGATGTCTTCGCGCGTCTCAGCTCGCGATTCGCCGATCCGCCCTGCGTCGAGGATCGCGTGGTGCAGCGCTGGGAACACATCTACGGGCGCTGGCCACCGCGACTGCGCAGTAATCTCGAAGCCATTCTGCCGCTGATGGCGATGGTGCTTGACGAACTCGAAACGCACCACCTGCCCGGCGAGTTCGCCCTGTTGCCGATCGTCGAGAGCTGGTATCGGCCGGATGCGGGCTCGGCGCGGACGGCCTACGGCATGTGGCAGTTCACCACCGCAACCGCGCGCCACCAAGGCTTGCGCATCCAGCCCGGGTTCGACGAGCGCCTCGCACCGCAGGCGTCCACGCGCGCCGCAATGCGTTATCTCGCGGAACTGCAGAATCGGTTCGGCGACTGGAAGCTCGCGGACATGGCGTTCAACGCAGGCGAATATCGCCTGCGCGGGGCGCTGAAGAAACAGAGGGCGGCGACGGCAGGCGCCTCTGCCGCATCGCATCTGCCGCCCGGCTTGCCGATGATCACCTACGAGCACTTGGCCAAGGTGCAGGCCTTGGCCTGCCTGATTGCACACCCGCAACGCTTCAAACTCGACCTGCCGAACGCGACTCGGATCGAGCCGCTGCGATTGGTCAAACTGCCGCAGGGAGTGGAGTCGCTGGAAAGCGCTGCCAAGCGTGGACGCATCGACTTCGCCGCGGTGAAAGCACTCAACCCGGCCTTCCTGCGCGGACGCATCGTTGCCGGCGCACCGCGCGAGATCCTGCTGCCGCGTGCGGCGGCGGCGCGGCTCGCCCGCAACGCCCCTCCCGCGATCAAGCTCGCCGATCGTTCTGAACCCACGCCAGCAGCTAGGCCGCGCGACTATCGCGTCCGCCGCGGCGACACGCTGAGCGCCATTGCAGAGCGTCACGGTTTGCCGCTGCGCGAACTGTTGCGCTGGAACCGTATCGACGTACGAGCACTTTTGCAGCCCGGCCAGGTGCTGCGGCTGGAACCCTGAGCGCAGGCGCGGCAAACTAGCGCACTTTCCGCCACGGCGGACACGGGAGAAACAGCATGGGATTTCTGCAGGGCAAGCGCGTACTGATCGTCGGCGTCGCGAGCCAGCGCTCGATTGCCAGCGGCATTGCCGAAGCGATGCATCGCGAAGGCGCCGAGATCGCCTTCACCTATCAGAACGACAAACTCAAATCGCGCGTAGAAGCGGCGGCGGCCGAATGCGGTTCAGACATCGTGCTGCCGCTGGATGTCGCCGACGACGCCCAGATTGAAGCCGTGTTTGCCGAGCTGGGTCAGCGTTGGGACGGTCTGGATATTCTGGTGCATTCGGTCGGCTACGCGCCACGCGAGGCGATCGAAGGCGATTTCCTCGACGGCCTGACGCGCGAGAACTTCCGCATCGCGCACGACATCTCCAGCTACAGCCTGGCCGCGCTCGCCAAAGCCGCACGGCCGCTGATGCGCGAGCGTCGCGGTTCGATCCTCACGCTCACCTATCTGGGCGCCGAACGCGCGCTGGCGAACTACAACGTGATGGGCCTGGCAAAGGCCAGCCTGGAAGCCTGCGTGCGTTATCTCGCGCTCAATCTCGGGCCCGAAGGCACTCGCGTGAACGCGATCTCGGCCGGACCGATCAAGACCCTTGCCGCTGCGGGCATCGCCAATTTCCGCAAGATGCTGGGCCACGTTGAAGCACATGCCCCCCTGCGCCGAAGCGTGACGATCGAGGACGTGGGCAATGTCGCCGCGTTCCTGTGTTCGGACCTCGCCGCCGGCGTCACGGGTGAGATCACCTACGTCGATGCCGGCTACAACATCCTCGGGATGACGGGGATCGAATAGCCAGGAGCCTTCATTGGTGCCGACTCCGCTTCGCGGCTCGGCGCAATTGGACAATGATACAAAAAAGCCCGGAATTACCGGGCTTTTTTGCATGTGATCCGGCGCGCCCGAACTACATCCGGTCTTCCACCACTTCGATCTTCGCCGCCTTTCGCAGCGCCTGCACGAAAGCTGTGGCTTCGGTGGTGCCCAAGGCCTGCGCGAGTTGCTCGGTCATCGCGGTGCGGCCCGCGGCGTCGGTCGCGGCAGGATCGCCGTCGGTCACCGCGTTCAGTGCGATCAGCGCGTAGCCGCTTCCCGGTATTTCCACCGAGCCAACGCTGGTCTTGCCAGCGGCCGGGTGCGGCAGGCTGAAGGCGTGCTGCGAAATCGTCGGATCGACAGTCGCGCCGATCCGCCCGACTTTGTCGGCAGTCTTGAGTTCAAGCTGGCGCGCGCTGGCAATCGAGGCCAGGTCTTCGCCACCACGCAGCCTGCCGAGTGCCGCATCCGCTTCTTTCTTGGCCTGCGCGGCAACACGTTCGGACTGGAGCGCGGAGCGCACTTGCTCGCGCACTTCGTCGAGTTTCTGCGGCGCCGCGGGTACATGGTCGACCGCACGGATCACGACGGTATGCGAGTCGCCCAGATCGATCGGATCACTGACCGTGCCATCGACCAGCACCGCATCGGAAAATGCCGCCTTCAGCACCTCGGGGTTCGTCGCGATGCCTGCTCCAGCCGTGCGGCCAAAGCTCTCGTTGCGCTGGATCGGCAGATCGAGTTCGGCGGCGGCAGTGGCGAGCGTGGTCGGATCACGGTAGATCACGTCGACCAGGCGGCCAGATAGATCGCTGAAGATGCGTTCGCGCTCACCTTCCGTATATTCGCGCTCCAGGTCGGCGCGCACTTCCTCGAATGGTTTGCCGGTCTCGGCCTTGATCTCGCGCAACTGGATCACGTGCCAGCCATCGGCGCCCTTGACCGGGTCGCTGACACCGGGCGCCGCCATCGCATAGAGCGCAGCTTCGAACGCCGGATCGGTGATGCCCTTCTCGATCCAGCCCAGGTCGCCGCCGCTGTTCTTGGAGCCTGGATCTTCGGAATTGGCCTTGGCCAATGCCGCGAAGTCGGCACCTTCCGCGCGCGCTTGCGTCGCGAATTCCTGCGCCCGCGCTTGCGCCGCTTTCTGCGCACCGGCGTCGGCATTTGCCGCGACCTTGATCAAAAGGTGCGAGGCCAAGCGCTGTTCCGGCTCGACGAAGCGGGTCTTCTGCTCCTCGTAGCGCTGGCGCAGGGTCGACTCGTCGGCAGTAACCGGCACTTCGAGATTCGCCGCGTTGATCTCGATGTATTCGAGCGCCACGCGCTCCTCGCTGACGTAACGATCTGCGTGCTGCTTGTAGTAGGCCTTGATCTCATCGTCGGTAATGTCACCGACCGTCTCCGCTGCCGGTAGCGGCAGCAGCACGTAGTCGAACGTACGGGTTTGATCGCGCAACGCGAGGTAGCGCGAAACGTATTCGTCGGTGACGAAACCCGAGGTCACCAGCTGCGACGGCAGGGCCTGCATTGTCAGGTCGCTACGAACGCGATCCTCGAAGCTGCGCGGACTCATGCCCTGCGCCGCCAACACTGTGCGGTACTGCGCCGGATCGAACTTGCCGTTGGACTGGAACGCGGGAATCGCAGCTATTTCTTTCTGCAATCGCGACGGCGTCACGATCACGCCGAGGCGCTCGCCAGCCTGTCGCAACAGTTCCTCGTCGATCAGGCGATCCAGCACCTGGCGTTTGCTTTCGGCCGATTCAAACTGACGGCCATCAAACTGTTCGCCCATCATCTGGCGCATCTGGTTGCGGAATTCCTCGAAGCGGGCACGGAACGCGTCCTGCCCGATCTCGGTGTCGTTGACCTTGGCGACGTAAGTCGAGACCTGCTGGGTGAAGTAGTTCTCCACCCCGAAGAAGGCGAACGGAATGATGAGCAGGCCAAGGATCAGGAAGGCGATCCAGCCGGTAGTCTTGTCGCGCAGTTTCTGCAGCATGATCGGGACCGTAAGAGCGTTCTGGCGAAATCCGGTAAAGGATTCAAGGTTCAATTTTGGCTCGCCGTGCATCCTGCGAAGCGCAGGATGCACTAGTGCCGCGAAGGGCAGGAAGCCCATGAGCGGCCGCTTGCGGCACTGGTGCATCCATGCACCTCAAAAAACAAGGGCGCCTGTTGTCAGGCGCCCTCAGGATAGTGGCGGAGTGGACGGGACTCGAACCCGCGACCTCCGGCGTGACAGGCCAGCATTCTAACCGACTGAACTACCACTCCGCATTCAAACTTCTCAATCAACTTCGTTCGGTCTTCGACGAAGCCGGCTCTTCGTGGACAGTCCGCACAACAATGTGCGTGCTCTTGCAGAAGGGCCTTTGAATCGTGGGTGCTGAGGGTTTCGAACCCCCGACCCTCGCCTTGTAAGGGCGACGCTCTACCGCTGAGCTAAGCACCCAGCAAAGCGCGCTAGTTTACAGCATCCTTGAGAGCCTTGCCAGCCTTGAAGGAGGGATTTTTTGAAGCCTTGATCTTGATGGTCTGTCCGGTGCGAGGATTGCGCCCGGTGCGCGCCGCGCGTTTGCGGACCACGAATGTTCCAAAGCCGATCAGCGACACGGTGTCGCCCTTCTTGAGCGCCTTTTTGATCACATCGATGACCGCGTCGATCGCGCGACCCGCGTCGGCCTTCGTCATGTCCGTGGCGCCGGCGACCGCACCAACCAATTCGCCTTTGTTCATGCTGATATCACTCCCGTTGCGAGATCCGTGATCCGCCTTGCATTCAATCGGAAGTGGCTTGGCACCCAGCAAGACATCCGACCGACCATTGCCGCGACGCAAATGAATTGGATGCGCGTTACAGCAGCGGCAATTTATACCAGTGCGTTTTCAGCCGCGCAACACGAAAACCCGGATTTACTGCGGTTCCCATGCAGTTCGCGACGCGCGTCGCGAACTGCATGACGAGGCAATCAGTCGAGATCGAATCCCCAATCAGTGCGGACGAGGGGCGAGTCCGGCTTCGTCGGAGTGCGGCGCCTCCGGGTTCGCTGCGGCAGCTTCCTTTTCGCGCGGTAGCAACGGTTTGACAAGTGCGATGTCGAGCACCTCGTCAATCCAGCGAACCGGAATGATCTCAAGTCCCTGCGTGACGTTCTTGGGAATGTCGGCGAGGTCCTTCTTGTTCTCTTCCGGAATGATCACGGTGCGGATGCCTCCACGCAGCGCCGCAAGCAACTTCTCCTTCAGCCCGCCGATCGGCAGTACGCGACCACGCAGCGTGATCTCTCCGGTCATCGCGACGTCAGCCCGCACCGGAACCTTGGAAAGCGCCGAGACGAGCGCGGTGCACATCGCAATGCCGGCGCTCGGACCATCCTTGGGCGTCGCACCTTCGGGCACATGCACATGGATGTCGAACTTCTGATGAAAGTCCGGGTCCAGGCCCAGACGATCGGCGCGCGCGCGCACCACCGACAGCGCGGCCTTGATGGATTCCTGCATCACGTCGCCGAGTTGCCCGGTGTGCAAGAGCCCACCCTTGCCCGGCATCAACGCCGCCTCGATCTGCAACAAGTCACCGCCCACTTCAGTCCAAGCCAGCCCAGTCACAAGACCGACCTCGGCCAACTCCTCGGCACGACCGAAATCGTAACGTTGCACGCCCAGGTAGTGATCGATGTTCTTAGGGGTGACCGTGACTGCGCTGTCCTTGCGTTTGCCTTTCTTCTCGGACTTCGGACCCGCTAGCGCAATCTCCTTGACTACCTTTCGGCAGATCTTGGAAATCTCTCGCTCCAGGTTGCGCACGCCGGATTCGCGCGTGTAATAGCGCACGATCTCACGCACCGCGGCCTCGCTGATCTTCAGCTCTTCGGGCTTCAGGCCGTTCGCCTTGAGCTGCTTGGGCACCAGATAACGCATGGCGATGCCGAGTTTCTCGTCCTCGGTGTAGCCGGGGATGCGGATCACTTCCATGCGGTCAAGCAAGGGACCCGGAATGTTGAGCGAGTTCGCCGTCGCCACGAACATCACCTCGGACAGGTCGAGATCGACTTCGAGATAGTGGTCATTGAAGGCGAAATTCTGCTCCGGATCGAGCACTTCCAGCATCGCCGACGACGGATCGCCGCGGAAATCCATGCTCATCTTGTCGATCTCGTCGAGCATGAAGAGCGGATTACGGGTACCGGTCTTGTTGAGGTTCTGCACGATGCGCCCCGGCATCGAGCCAATGTACGTGCGGCGGTGGCCGCGGATCTCGGCCTCGTCGCGAACGCCGCCAAGCGACATGCGCACGAACTTGCGGTTCGTCGCCTTGGCGATCGACTGCCCGAGCGACGTCTTGCCCACCCCTGGCGGACCGACCAGGCACAGGATCGCGCCTTTCATCTGCTTCACCCGGGTCTGTACCGCGAGGTATTCAAGGATGCGATCCTTGACCTTCTCCAGGCCGTAGTGGTCGGCGTCGAGCACTTCCTGCGCCGCTTTCAGATCCTTTCGAATTTTGCTGCGCTTCTTCCACGGCACCCCAACGAGCCAGTCCAGGTAGTTGCGAACCACCGTGGCCTCGGCCGACATCGGCGACATCTGCTTGAGCTTGTTGAGCTCGGCCTTGGCCTTGGTTTCCACCGCCTTGGGCATGCCGGCCGCGGCGATCTTCTTGGTCAG
>JBKJTK010000476.1:0-2913 GCA_046590875.1 Chiayiivirga sp. | reverse complement strand
GTCCAGCGGCAGCGGCAGGTCGGTAAACAATTCGCCGAGGAAGAACCACGAGCCGGCGCTGCGGTTGATCAGGCAGGTGTGCTTGCCGATCCAGCCGAGGCCGGCATCGCGCGCCAGGGCGCGTTCGAGTACCGGCGCGGAATCGACGAAGGCGCGGTGGCCGAATGCGCCGACCTCGGCCTCGATCCGCTCGGCGAGTTTCTGCAAGCGCCCGCGCAGCAGTTTGTGGTAATCCCGTCCGAGCGCGTAGCGCGCGATGTAGGCGCTTTCGCTGTCAGCCAGCGTGCGCCAGGCGGCATCGTCGTCGTCGGTGCCATAGTCCATGCGCACCGAGATCACCCGTTGCGTGCCGGGCACGAGATCGGCCGGCCGCGCGCGCTTTGCGCCGTGGCGGGCCATGTAGTCCATCTCGCCATGCTGGCCGGCGGCGAGCCAGTCGTTCAGATGCGCCTCGTCGGCGTCGAGTGCGACATCGGCGATGCCGACCTGCTGGAAGCCCAGTGCCCGCGCCCAGGCCCGGATGTCCTCGGTCAGGCGGGCGTAGTCGATGGAGGCGGTGGTGCTCACAAGGTGGATTATAGAAGCCGCCGCCAAGAGTCGCCCGTGATCGTTGCGCTGCCAGTGGGATCGTGTGCCACTTGCTCACGTCTTCCCAATTCTGACAACACCGCAGCGCCAACGGGATCGAGTCCACTAGAATCGCGCCATGGACATCGGGCTGCCGCTGTATTGCTGTGAGGACGTGCGTGCCATCGATCGTGCCGCGATCGAGCGCGACGGGATACCGGCGTACGAGTTGATGTGCCGTGCGGCACAGGCAGCACTTGACCTGCTTCGCACGACGTGGCCCGAAGCGCGTCGCATCGCGGTGATCTGCGGACCGGGTAACAACGGCGGCGATGGCACCGTGCTGGCGCGTCTGGCGCGCGCGGTGGGGCTGGAAGTGCGCGTGATCGCACTTGCCCCCGATGCGGTCAATACGCCGGAAGCGCAGCTCGCGATGGCGGAGTGGCGCGCCGCGGGCGGTGCCGTTGAAACCTTCAATGCGGCTCGCTCGTTCGATGACTGCGACGTGCTGGTCGATGCGCTGTTCGGCATTGGCCTCAAGCGCGCACCGACGGGTGCGGCAGCACAGGCGATCGACGCAATGAATGCGTCCGACACACCCATTCTGGCACTCGACGTGCCGTCCGGACTGGATGCGGATCGCGGTCAAGCGCCCGGTATTGCCGTCCGTGCGACGCGCACTGTGTGTTTCATCGCAGCCAAGCGTGGCCTGTACACCGGCCGCGCACGCGAACTGTGCGGCGTCGTGACTCTTGTATCGTTGGGCGTACCGGAAGCGACGCTCAGCGTGCGCAAGCCCGTCGCCCGTCTGCTGACGCCGGACTTGCTCGTGCATTGGTTGCGGCCGCGTGCGCGCGACGCGCACAAGGGGAATCATGGGCACCTGCTGGCGGTTGGTGGCGATCACGGCTATGCCGGCGCGATCCGCCTGTGTGCCGAAGCCGCGTTGCGTTGCGGCGCCGGCCTGGTCAGCGTCGCGACCCGCGCCGAACACGTCGCTGCGTTGATCGCGAGTCGACCCGAAGCGATGGTTCGTGCGGTGGAAGACGCGACCGCGCTGCACACCTTGTTCGCCCGTTCCGACGTGCTCGCGCTCGGTCCAGGATTGGGTCAAGGAGTTTGGGGGCGTGAAATGTTCGACGCGGCGATGACGGCCGAGCTGCCGTGCGTGATTGATGCCGATGCCTTGAACCTGCTGGCACAGGATCGACGATCACGGCCGGACGCTGTGCTGACGCCACATCCGGGCGAGGCGGCGCGGCTCCTGGACTGCGATATCGCCGTGATCGAAGCCGATCGATTCGCTTCCGCGCAAGCGCTGGCGGATCGCTACGCAGCCGTCGTCGTGCTGAAAGGCGCGGGGACGTTGGTTGCTGCACCTGCCCGCGTGCCCGCCGTCGTTGGTGCAGGCAATCCCGGCATGGCCTCGGCGGGCATGGGCGATGTGCTCACCGGCGTGATCGCGGCACTTCGCGCGCAGGGACTGTCCGCGTTCGACGCCGCCTGTGCCGGGGCCTTGCTGCACGCCGCCGCGGGCGATGCGGCGGCGAGCACAGGCGGCGAGCGGGGACTGCTTGCCTCTGATCTGTTTCCAGCGTTGCGTTGCTTGGCGAATCCGGTATGACGCTGCGCCTCGAGTTACCCGATGCGGGTGCGACCCAAGCGCTCGGTCATGCATTGGCCGACACGTTGCCATTACACGCCGTGATCTATCTCGAAGGCGACCTCGGCGCCGGCAAGACCACGCTGGCGCGCGCCCTGTTGCGACAGCTCGGTGTGATTGGCGCCGTGCGAAGTCCGACCTACACCTTGATCGAGCGCTATCCGACGTCGGTAGGCGAGGTCGCGCATATCGATCTCTATCGCATCGCCGATCCGGAGGAACTCCTTTATCTGGGCCTGGATGACCTCGCCGCCAGCGTGCGGTTGTGGCTGGTGGAATGGCCGGAGCGCGGACGCGGCGCGCTGCCACCGGCGGATTTGCGGGTGCAGTTGGCGATGAAGGAAGCGGGTCGGCAGGCCGAGCTGATGGCTGGTAGCGAAACAGGTCGAGGCTGGATCGACGCTCTGTCCAAACACCCAAGTAATCCGCAACCTGGGCCGGAGTAGCCGGTTCTACATTAGAAAGGTTCTTCAGGTTACGGATTTAAAAGAAGAAATACTTGCAAAGTCGGACGCTGAGTGATTGAATCGGCAGCATGTGTCGGATTGTCACCGCCAAGTGGGTTATTGCCGCCTCGTTCTGGGCTGGCGCGCTACTCGCTGGCGTCGCCTCCGCGACGGAAGTCCGCGCCTTGCGCGTCTGGGCGGGACCCGACTACACCCGCGCCGTATTCGATGTCTCCG
>JBKJTK010000391.1:0-3147 GCA_046590875.1 Chiayiivirga sp. | reverse complement strand
CGCCCTTTGAACGAATGATCCGCACCACCTGCTCGATGCGCTGGCGCAGGGCGGGCGGCGCATCGTCGAACAGCAGGTGCGCCTCATCGAACACGAAGACGAGTTTCGGCTTGTCCAGGTCGCCGACTTCCGGCAGCGATTCAAACAGCTCCGACAGCAGCCATAGCAGGAAACTGGAATACAGCTTCGGCTTCAGGATCAGCTGGTCGGCCGCCATGATATTGATCACGCCACGGCCGTCGGTATTGGTACGCATCAGGTCGGCCAGCTCCAGCGCCGGCTCGCCGCAGAACATCTCCGCGCCTTCGGCTTCCAGCCTCAGCAGGGCGCGCTGGATCGCACCAATCGACTGCGTGCTGACCAACCCGTACGAGGTCGAGATGTCCTTGCGCTCGTCGGCGACCAGACCGAGCAGGGCGCGCAAGTCGTGCAGGTCCAACAGCAGCAGTCCTCGGTCATCGGCCAGCTTGAACAGAATGTCGAGTACGCCGCTCTGGGTATCGTTGAGTTCCAGCATGCGGCCGAGCAAGGTCGGCCCGATCTCCGACACGGTGGCGCGCACTGGATGGCCGGACTTGCCGTACAGATCCCAGAACACCACCGGGCTGGCTTCGTTGACGTAGCCTTCGATGCCGATCTGCTGCACCCGTGCGGCGATTTTCTCATTCGATACGCCCGCCATCGCGAGGCCGGAGACATCGCCTTTTACGTCGGCCAGGAACACCGGCACGCCGAGGCGCGAGAAGCCTTCCGTCATCACCATCAGCGATACCGACTTGCCGGTACCGGTCGCACCTGCAACCAGGCCGTGGCGGTTGCCGTACTTCGCGAGCAGATGGACGGGTATCTCGCCCTTGCCGAGGAGGATGTCGTTCACAGCGGCGCCTTCGAGGAGAGAAAGTCGGATTCTAGACGTGCAGCGCGACCGCGAACACCCGCGGTTGCTCCGACTTGGCTGCACCGTTAGGCTGCGGCGGCCTTTCGTCGAGCTTTTGCCCCGCATGCGAACCCTGTTGTTGTGTCCTGCCTTGATCAGCGTGGCGCTACTTGCCGCCTGTGCCGCGGCACCCGCGCAGAAAGTGACGCCTGCCGGCGAGCAGGCGATGAACGCGGTCTACGCCGGGATCGAGCGTGCCAGCACGCGCTTCGACCAAGCGGTGACGCTCTACTCCAAAGGCGACACCGACGCGGCTCAACGCGAGTTCGAGGGCACCCGCAACGATCTGCGTTCGCTCGGGGATCGCTGCCTCGCGATGGCCGGCTGCGAGGTGCGGCGCGTGATTGCGGCGCAGGACGCGCTGCTGGAACGCCAGGCGCGGTTCCTCACCGGTGCGACCGAAGATGCGGCGCCGCTCGACAAATTGCCCGACACGGCGGGCGAGGGCAATTCGCCGGTGGTGCAAGCCATGCCGCACGCGGCGCGCACCGTGTCGATGCTCAAGGGGCGCGATCTGGCCAAGGTGATCCAGCTCAACGAACCGGTGAAAGCGGCGCTGGAAGAATGGCTGACCTGGATGCGGCCGCAGCTGCTCGACACCTGGGAGAACTACCAGTACATGCGTCATCACATGTTTCCGGCCTACGAGAAGAGCGGGCTGCCGGAGGCGCTGTTATTCGGGATCATGGCGAAGGAGTCCGGCGGCAAAGTGCACGCCGTGTCGCGCGCCGGCGCGGCCGGTCCGTTGCAGTTCATGCCTTCCACCGGGGCGCGCTTCGGGTTGAACCGTGGTGGCCGGTTCGACCTGCGCTTCGACCCGGGGGAATCGGCGCGCGCCAACGCGGCCTATCTCAACGAACGGTTCGCGGAACTCAACAACAACCTCTCGCTGGCACTCGCGGCCTACAACGGCGGCGAGGGTCGGGTGGCGCGACTATCGAACAAGGGCGCACGCGATTTCTGGAGCCCGCAGGTCTTCAACGCACTGCCGCCGGAAACTCGCGAGTACGTACCGATGGTGCTGGCGGCGGCGTGGTTGTTCCTGCATCCGGAACGCTACAACCTCAGCCTGGCGACCTACGACACGCGCGCGGCCTCGATCACGCTGAAGGAAACGACATCGCTCAACGAGATCGCGGTGTGCCTGGGACAACAGGGCAATCCGCGCGGCTGGTTCCGCCACTTGCGCAACCTCAACGCGCGCTGGGAACCCACCACGCGTTTGCCCGTGGGGACGCAACTCGAACTGCCGCTCGCCGCGCTCGATCACTACCGCTACGACTGCGAAACCGGTCCGAAGCTGGCGATGAGCCGAGAACTGCATGACGCGAGCCCGCCCGTGGCGCCGCCTGCCGCGGTTGCGCGTCGCGCGGCGGCGCCTGCGAACTACGTGGTCCGACGCGGTGACTCCCTGCAAGCGATCGCCAAGGCGCGTCGCTGCAACGTCGGCGCCCTGGCCGCGGCCAACGGCATCAAGAAGCCGAAATATGTGATCCGGGTCGGGCAGCGGATCAAGTTGAGCGGGTGCGCTCGTGTGCAGCCCGGTAGGCTGGGCTGACGAGTTTGGCGTTTTTCCGAAGTTAAAAATGTTGCAGAGGGGAATGGCACTGACTCTGCGACAGTCTGACCCAACTCGCCGTCATTCCAGCGAAAGCTGGAACCCATTTTGACGTCTGCGGCAGGTCCAACGGAGATCAAGATGGATCCCAGCTTTCGCTGGGATGACGGGACCTGTGATTTCGCACCTAAGTCAGTGCCATTCGGGTTAGAAGGATTTTGCGGTGGCAGATCGCTGAGCGGTTATCTCCGCTCAGCGGGAACCTCGCAGCGAGCGTTGTGCTCACGGACAGAGGTAGCGCACCTCGTAGTCCAGGCAGCGACCGTCGTTCTGGGCGTTCACGCAGATGCCGCCGGGCACGGGCGCCTGCAGCGAGCAGCTATAGCGCTGGCCGGCGGCGCGCCAGTCGCGCTTGTCGTTGGCGGCTGCGACGCGGCATTCGATCCCGATCGGCTGCGCACACGGCACCGAGCCGCGCACGCCGTCGAGATTTTCATAGTCGGCCGACTCGCCGGGGTCATCGCGATTCAACCATTGGCTCCAGTTGCCGGGCTGGCCGCCGTCGACGACACCCGGTCGACGATCGATGATGCGGGTGAATGTGCCCGAGTCGCAGCACGGATTCGCGGTCGGCGCCGGTTGGCTGTCTTTC
>JBKJTK010000345.1:0-6450 GCA_046590875.1 Chiayiivirga sp. | reverse complement strand
CTGTCGAACAGGCTAGGCCGGTTGCGCGGAGCGGGTTTGACGCGGCGATGCGGCGACTTGACGCCAGGATGCGGGGTGGCGGCGGGCGGTGGATCTGACCCACGAGCCCGGAGATCGGAGGTTCGTCCAACGCTGGTTGGGGTCTGGCCCCAATACTGTTCGGTTACGCCCTCCGAATTCCGTTCGGCCTGAGGTATCGAAGGGCGCAACCTTGAAGTTTCGGGCTGTTGTGGTTCGATACCTCACCACGAACGGCTTAAGTGAACAGCATTGGGTCAAAATCAATTCCTCGAGGATCAGCCATGTTCCAGCGTCTAGCCTTCGTCATCTTCGGTCTCGCCCTGCCCTTCGCCGCGAGCGCGCAATACAGCATCGACTGGCACACCATTGACGGCGGCGGCGGTACCTCGATCGGCGGTCCGTACTCGCTTTCCGGCACGATCGGCCAACCCGATGCCGACGTAGTGTCGCTGTGTTCGGCTGATGGCGGCGCCGGCTGCACGAATCCGACCTATGAACTCACCGGCGGTTTCTGGGCCGGCATTCAGGGCGCGCCAGTGGGGCCGGGTGCCGGTTGCGGCGGCGATCTGAGCTGCATTTTCCGCAACGGCTTCGAGCCCTGATTACAGGACGTAGAAATGTCGCGAAGGCCGGCAACCGAGAGTGACTGAGGCCTCGCGTTTGGGCCTCGCCTTGGCGCAGCGGTGAAACTTTCGCCGCCGTGCCTACCTCTTGAGGGTGTGCCTCGCGTCTCTCCCCGAATCTTCCCCGCCCTGATCCTGTGCGCGACCAGCATCGCGGGTGCGGCGACGCCGGATGCGCCACGCTGGCACTACAGCGCAGGTTTCGATGCCACCACCGAACACCTGCACGTCGCGGCGTGCAGCAAAACCGCACAGCCACGAGTGCGCTTTGAACCGGGTATCGGCCGCGCCGCGCGACATCGATTGGCGGCGTGGCGCGATTCCGATCGAACCCTGTCGTTCGACCGCGATGCGATTCTCGCCAGCGACTGGCAGGCCGGCGAATGCTTGCACACGCGCATCGATCTGGGTGCGGCGGCGCGTTCCGAGCGGCCGAACCTCGGCTATCGCGAAGATATTTATCTGGTACTCGATCCGGGCCGCTGGCTGTGGCGTCCTGCCGCACTGCATCCCGACAGCACAATCCGTTTCGATTTGCCGGCGGGGTGGGCGGTTTCGGTGCCGTGGTCGCCGTTGGCAAGCGCTTCCATGCACTACCGACTCGGGTCGACTCCCGCCGACTGGCCCGCGCTGACCGCGTTCGGCCGCTTCGAGGAACAGCGACTGGCGCGTGCTGGCGGCGTATTACGCGTGGCGATCCTGCCGCCATGGAAGGGGAATGAGTTGCGCCGCATCGAACCCGTTGCAGACGCGCTGGTGCAGGCGCATGGGCAACTGCCGTTGCGCGATGCGCAGGTGTTGATCCTGCCGTTGCCGGGGCAGCGCGCCGCAGCGCCCTGGGGTCAGGTGACGCGAGGCGGCGGCTCCGCGGTGCACTTGTTCGTCGGAGCCGAGGCCAGCCCGGGGGCGCTGAAAGAAGACTGGACCGCGACGCACGAATTCTCGCACCTATTGCATCCGTACCTCGGCGACGCCGGGCGCTGGCTTGGCGAAGGTCTGGCGAGCTATTACCAAAATGTGCTGCGAGCACGTAGCAACACGCTGGATGCAGACACCGCCTGGGAGCGAATCGAAGCGGGCTTCGATCGTGGCGCGAAGGAGCAACGTTCGCCTGGACTGACGCTGACCCAGGCCTCGCGCCGCATGGGCTCGCTGCGCAGTTATATGCGGGTGTACTGGAGCGGTGCGGCATTCTGGCTCGAAGCCGACCTGGCGCTGCGTGCGCGCGGCTCGAGTCTGGATGCGGTGTTGCGGAGCTATGCCGATTGCTGTCTGGCGGCGGCGATGCGCGTTGCGCCGGAGGAATTCGCCGCGGCGCTGGACCGGATTGCCGGCGCGGATGTCTTCGTCTCGCGTTACCACGCGTATGCCGAGAGCGGCGCGTTTCCCGATCTCGCGCCGCTGCATCAACGGATGCGACTGCAGCCGGAAGATTTCGCGGCGATCATGCGCTCGCGTTCAGAGTGACATCGCCAGGGCGCAACCCGCAGGGCGATTTCGCTAACCGAAACTCCCAAACCGAACTCAATGTCCGGCTTTGCCCGTGCGCGGCGCGTGCGACATCAGTCGGTCGGTCCAGGCGATACCGATCGCTGACAGGATGAAGATGGTGTGGATGATGGTCTGCCACATCACGCCGGTCGCGGTGATCTTGGTACAGGCCTTCAAGTCCTTCCAGCCCGACTCGATCAAGGGCTGGATCATATTTACCGCGTCGATGCCCGCCTTGGTGCTGCACAGCGGCAGGCCATCGACCATGCCGACCTCGATGAAGCTTTTGAGCAGATGGATCGAGCTGATGCCGATGATCGCCATCGCCAGTTTCACTTTCAGGACCGAGGCGTTCACGTGGCTCAGCCACTCGGGTTGATCCGGATGCCCTTCCAGCCGCAGACGCGAGACGAAGGTCTCGTAGCCTCCGACGATCACCATCATCAGCAGATTGGAAATCATCACCACGTCGATCAGGCCCAGCACGATCAGCATCATCTCCTGCTCGCCCAGCGTGACCGCCTCCGTCACCAGGTGCCAAAGCTCCTTTACGAACAGCACGACATACACGCCCTGCGCCACGATCAGCCCCAGATAGAGCGGCAGCTGCAACCAGCGCGAGCTGAAGATCAGGGTCGGCAGGGGACCCATGCCGGTGCCGCTGCGATTCGATTCGGGGACCATGGATTTCTGGTGGGCGATAAGGTTGGATGAAGATCAGCGCTTCTTGCCGACCATGCCGACGATCACCCCGACTGCGCCGAGCGCGAGCAGCACGTAGCCGATATTGCGGTCCGGCGTTTTCTGCTGCGTGACCGACAGCGAGGCGTCGCCAAGCCGGATCACTTCCTTGGTGTCGGAAAAGTTGATCACGCCGGCCGCGATCAAACCACCAGCAATCAGGAGCAGGATACCGATGACGAGTGCAGGAGTACGCATGACAGAATTCCTTAGCGACGGTGGAAATGTCGCCAAGGGTAGTGGCCTGACCGGCATAAGCCAAGCGGCCACCCGCACCCGGTTACGATCTAGACCAGCGCAACCCCCGGCAAACCCTGCACATAGTCCGCGCCCATCAACTGCGAAGGCGTGTAGTAGCCGCCCGCGGGCGCCTCGAGTAGCAAGTGCTCGACGATGCCAAGCGCGGCAGTGACGGTGATGTCGTAGCCGTTCGGCGCCCGCAGGCGCAACGACTTCGCGTTTCCCGCGGCATCGCGCACTTCGCCCCACACGATGCTCTCGGTGCCGGCGCGCTTGCTCTCGTTGGGTCCCTTGATACTGCGCTCGACGCGCGTCTTCAGAAACGACTGAACCGGTCCGAGCCGCAGCATCGGCCCGAGCCAACGCAATCGGCGCAGGCGCGAAATCGTGGCCGGCGGCACCGTGGTGTAGACCTCGACATTCGGAATGCCGGTCGACACGTACGAGGTATAGACATCGCCCCAGGGAATGCTGACCGCGGTGCGCGATGCCGCTACGGCGAGCGCGGTCGCGGGGCGCTCGAAGGTGCGCGATTTCCAGCCCAGTGGCACCTTCACCAGCTTGCCGTCGACGCGGATGCGGCCCCCATTGCCGAGGCCTTCGACGCTGGTCTTGGCCGTGCCCGGACTGAAGCCGCCTCCCGCGTCGAATGCCAGCACCAGATGCGTCGCAGTGGGTAGATCGCGTTTGAGTTGCGCGGCGAGGCAATCGGTCGGCACCACATCGAAGCCGGCGCCCGGCAACACCACGATGCCGGCGGCTTGCGCCCGCGCGTGCTGCGCGTGGCAGTGCGCAAACACGTCGATCTCACCGGTGATGTCGAGGTAGTGCACGCGCTGCGCGAGGCAGGCTTCCAGCATCGGCGCACTCGTGGCGGAAAATGGACCAGCGCAATGCAGCACCAGGCCGATGCCGTCGAGGCCTCGGCGCAGTTCTTCTTGCTCCAATCCGAAGACGCGCGACTCGAAGCCGGTTTCAGTTGCTAGCGCATGCACCGCATCGGCGTTGCGCCCAGCCAAAACCGGCGCGAGGCCGCGCCGCTTCGCCTCCCGCGAGATCAAGCGCCCGGTGTAACCGTTTGCGCCGTAGATCATCCAGTTCATTGTTTCTCTCCCGTTGCGCCAACGCGCACCCTATGACCGACTGCGCGCTATTTCGCCGTGCCGAGCGACCATCTTCATCAGGTTCCTGAAGTACAGATTCGGGAACCAGCGCTTGAGGCGCCAGCGCATCGGTTCGCGTCGGGTCGGGATGATCAGGAAATCGCCGCGCTCGGCCGCCGCAAACACGAAGTCGGAAACCGTGTCGACGGTATCGGGGGAGGTATCCATCAGCTTCTCCGCCAACCGCTTGACGTTCGGATTGCCGATTGCGGTATCGCACAGGTTGGTGCGGAAAAAACTCGGACAGATCACGCCGACTCGCACCCCCTTTGCATACGTTTCCGCCCGCAATTGCTCCGACAACGCGACCACGGCCGCCTTCGCCACGCCATAGGTCATCATCCCCGGCGCGCCGGCCAGCCCCGCGAAACTTGCGGTGCTGAGAATCTGGCCGCGGCCCCGGTCCAGCATTCCCGGCAGGAACAGGCGGCAGCCGCGCACGACGCTGAGCAGGTCGATGTCGAGTACGCGATGCCATTCCGCCATGGTGGTTTCGACCATCGCGCCGCCCGAGGCGATGCCGGCGTTGTTGATCAGCACATCGACGCCTTGCCACTGGGCCTGAACGGCATCGAACATCGCCTGCATCGAATCGTCGCTGCCGACATCAACCACCAGCGCAAGATGCTCGCTGCCGGGCAAAAGCGCACGCGTTTCTTCGGCGCGATCACCGAGCAGGTCGGCGCAGGCGACGCGATCGCCAGCGCGCGCGTAACGCAGCGCCAGCGCGCGACCCAGGCCGCTGCCGGCGCCGGTGATGAGGACTCTGCGTTGCGTCATGGAATGGCTCCGGCGGGGATGTCAGGCGTGATAGGGTTTCGCCCTCAAACTGCAGCATACCAGTCCGTATGGAAGCCCTGACATGAGCGATGCGTTGTTCGATCTTTCCGGCCAGACCGCGCTCGTCAGCGGCGCCTCCCGCGGCATTGGCGCGGCGATCGCGGAGCTACTGGCCGGACATGGCGCGCATGTGGTCTGCGCGAGCCGCAAACGCGAGAGCTGTGAGGAGGTCGCCGCGGCCATCCGCGCCGCGGGCGGCTCGGCAGAAGCGCAGGCCATGCACGTCGGCGATCCATCCAGCATCGAGGCACTGTTCGCGACGCTCGACACGGAAAACCGGAAGGTCTCGATCCTGATCAACAACGCGGCCGCGAATCCCTACTTCGGACCGGCACTTGATATGGATCTCGGCGCTTACGAAAAGACCGTGGAGGTCAACCTGCGCGGCTATTTCTGGACCACGGTACAGGCCGCGCGCCGCATGAAAGACGGCGGCGGCGCGATCGTCAACATCGCCTCGGTCAACGCACGCCGCGCCGCCTTCGGGCAACTGGTGTACTCGATGACCAAGGCCGGCATCGTCAACATGACCGAAGGCTTTGCGAAGGAGCTTGCCGGTCATGGCATTCGGGTCAATGCGATCCTGCCCGGCCTCACCGCTACCAAGTTCGCGTCCGCGCTGACCGGCAATCCGAAAATCCTCGACATGATGCTGCGCATGATCCCGTTGCAGCGCGTGGCGCAGCCCGGCGAGATTGCGCCGATGGCGTTGTTCCTCGCCTCGCCCGCGGCGAGCTACATCACTGGCAGTGTGTTTGCGGTGGATGGCGGCTATTTGGCATAAGGGCACGAACATGATCGAACTGCACTACTGGCCTACCCCGAACGGCCACAAGGTCACACTTTTTCTCGAAGAAGCCGGCCTGCCTTACGAGATCAAGCCGGTGAACATCGGCACGGGCGAGCAATTTCGTCCCGAGTTCCTGGAGATCGCGCCCAACAACCGCATGCCCGCGATCGTGGATCGATCACCGGCCGATGGCGGTGAGCCTGTGTCGCTGTTCGAGTCAGGCGCGATCTTGCTGTACTTGGCCGAAAAAACCGCGCGCTTTTTGCCGCCCGATCTTCGCGGACGCAAGACCGTCCTCGAATGGCTGTTCTGGCAGATGGCCGGCCACGGCCCGATGACCGGCCAGTACGGGCACTTCCATGTCTACGCGCCCGAGCCCATTCCCTACGCGATGGATCGCTATGCGCGTGAGGCGCTGCGATTGCTGGGCGTTCTCGACCGCCGGTTGGCAGGGCGCGCTTTCATTTCCGGCGACGATTACACCATTGCCGACATGGCCTGTTATCCGTGGATCGATCCGTACAAGAAGGCGCCGCTGGAC
>JBKJTK010000284.1:0-3656 GCA_046590875.1 Chiayiivirga sp. | reverse complement strand
CCGGACACGCGCACCTCGAAGCAGGATGGGATTGCGATATGCGGTCGCGGGCGGCGATCGCAAGGAGTGCAGTCTAAGGCGGGCTTGGTGGCGTCAGGCTTGAAATGTTTTCGGTCGTTGTCGCATGTCGCTCAAGTGGAGGACATCAGAGCGCTATGTCGTCGCGGTCGAGGAGCCCGGCAACTCCAGCCACGTCGCCAGCACCGCGCGCGCCTCCTCCACGCCAAGCTTGCTCTCGGCCGAGAACAGTTGCACCGAGGCGTGTTCGCCGAGCGCGCGCTGGGTTTCGAGCAGGGTTTTGGATTGCTGGCCGCGCGGCAGCTTGTCGGCCTTGGTCAGCAGCATGTGGCAGAACAGGCCGCGTGCGGTGCCGTAGTCGAGCATTAAACGGTCGAACTCGCGCAGCGGATGGCGGATGTCCATCACCACGATCAGCCCGACCAAGGGGCCGCGTGAATGGAAGTAGTGGTCGATCAGGCCCTGCCAGTGCTCGCGCAGCGCGGGCGGCACTTTGGCGTAGCCGTAGCCGGGCAAGTCCACGAGATGGCGTTGCGGGGCGACCTCGAAGAACACCAGCTGCTGGGTGCGTCCCGGGGTTTTGCTGGTACGCGCCAGGGCGTTCTGGTCGACGATCGCGTTGATCGCGCTTGACTTGCCGGCGTTGGAACGGCCGGCGATGGCGACTTCGCGCAGGGAATCCGGCGGCAATTGCGCCAGTTCGTGCACGCTCTTGAGGTAGCGTGCAGTGCGCAAGGGGTTGGGCTGGGACATAGGGCCACGGGCTCCGAGGCGTGCTTGCATTGACCGGCCTCGGGCCGGCTGGAATAATTCGACGGTTTCTGCGCCGCGCGAACGTTGCGACGGCCCTTCTGCGGAATTAGTGGAGCAAGTGTATGAGCTTTCGGCGCTTTCTGGGTTTTGTCGCGATGGCATCAATGATCTTTGCCGCAGGCGCCCAGGCCCAAACCGGAACAAGCCCTGCGGAAGCCGCGCCTGCCGCAACCAGCGCCGCCGCCGAAGTCACACCGGCGCCGGAAGTGGCGCCGGCCGCGGTTGCGGAGCTGACAGCGGCGCACGGCCCGACGCTGCCCGGTGACGCGAAAGCCGGCGCCACCAAAGCCGCGGTCTGCGCCGCCTGCCACGGGGTCGATGGCAATTCGGCCGATCCGCTGTATCCCAAGCTCGCGGGGCAACACGAGCGCTACACTGCTCGTCACCTGGGTCTGTTCAAGAGCGGTGAACGCGCGAACCCGATCATGATGGGCTTCGCCGCCCCTCTGACGCCGCAGGACATGCGCGACATCGGCGCGCATTTCGCTTCCCAGAAAGCCCTGCCCGGTACCGCCGACGAGACGCCGATTGCCGCGGGCCCGCACACGGGCAAGAAGTTCTACCAGGTGGGCGAGCGCCTCTGGCGCGGTGGCGACAGCACGCGCAGCATTCCGGCCTGCCTGGCCTGCCACGGCCCGTCCGGCAACGGCAATCCGGGTCCGGCCTATCCGGCGCTGGCCGGCCAGCATGCGGGCTACACCGCGCTGCAACTCACGGCGTTCCGCGGCGGCGCCATCCTGGGAAGTGGCCAAAATGCGAACGCGGTCATGGCCGGGGTGGCGAAGTATCTGACTGACGAGGAAATCCAGGCGCTGGCGACTTACGTCCAGGGCCTGCACGCCGCGGACACGGCGGCCACCGCCAGCCGCTGATCCAAACATGATCTGAACGAGTATCCGGGCATCCTTGGCCGGTTCAGCGGCGGCGCATGTGTCAAAGATTAGTCTCGGTATTGGCCAGAATTTTACCTACGCACGCGCCCCGGCGCAGGAGTCGCTCCTGATGAAGTTTCCGATGCGAACCACCCTTTCCGGCCTGATGCTCGCGGTCGTGCTGCTGACCGGCTGCGGCGCCGAGTCGCCCGCGCCGGCGACGACGTCGGCGCCGACCACAGCGCCGGAAGCCACGCCGGCTCCCACCGCCACCCCTGAAGCGACGGCACCCGCCGAGGCGTCTGCGACCCCCGAGCCTGCTGCGCCGGTCGCCGCGGAATCCGTTGCGGCCACGCCGACGCCTGCGCCCCTCAGCATCCCAGAGCCGCGCGAAGGCGTCGACTACACCGTGATCGATCCGCCGGTGACGTTCTCGCCCAGTCCCGGCAAGATCGAAGTGGTGGAAGTGTTCTCCTACACCTGCATTCACTGCGCCAGCCTGCAGGCTCGCATTACGCCCTGGAAGGCCGCACTGCCGCCCGATGTCGAGTTCCGCTACGCGCCGATGGCGTATGGCCAGTCCGAACCCTTGGCGCGCGCGTTCTACGCGGCTGAGGCGATGGGCGAGCACGATCGCACTCACGAGGCACTGTTCAAGGCGATTGCGGTGGACCGCAAACTGAAGCAGGGAACGGCCGAGGAGCTTGCGGACCTGTATGCCGACCTCGGCGTCGATCGCGAGGCGCTGCTGTCGACGATGGCCTCGTTCGCGATCAATGCCAATGTCGCGCGCAACCAGAAGACCGTGACACGCTGGGGGATCGAAAGCACGCCGACGCTGGTCGTCAACGGCCGCTACCGCGCCCTCGTCACCCAGGATCGCGGCCATGATGGCCTGCTTGCCACGGTCGAACACCTGATCGCACGCGAGCGCGTCGCGGCGGCGGGAACCGATCCCGCGCCTTGAAGTCTCAGGGTTTCGGCGCGACGGGTGTCGCGCCGCTCTGCGCAGTCCTTTCATGCACCTAAACCGGGAGACTCACCCCATGCTGCAGCGCCTGCTGGTTCTGGCTGCCTTGTTTTTATCCTCGTCATTTGCGTTCGCGCAGGATTCCACGAGTGATTACCAGGCCGGTCGCGATTACTTCCCGATCGAACCCGCGCAGCCCACCGCCAGCGGCGACAAGATCGAAGTCATCGAAGTCTTTGGCTATCCCTGCATCCATTGCGCGAACGCCGCGCCGGTAATCGCCGAATGGCGCAAGGGCCTGGCCGCGGACGTGCAACTGAGCTTCATGCCGGCGGTATTTGGCGGCATCTGGGAAATTTATGCGCGCGTGTTCTACGCCGCCGAAACCATGGGCGTAATGGAACGCACCCACGAACGCCTTTTCGAGGCGCTGCATACCGAACGCCGTCCGATCGCCAACGTCGAAGACATCGCCACGTTTTACGCCGAGTACGGCGTGAGTAAGGAACAGTTCCTTGCCACGCTCGAATCCTTCCCCGTCGGTGCGAAAGTCGCGAACGCCGCGCGGCAAGTGCCGCTTTACCAGGTCGAAGCCACCCCGACCATCGTGGTGAACGGCAAGTACCGCGTGCTGGCCCCCGGCGGCGAAGACGGTTACCAGAAGATGTTGCAGGTCGTCGACTTTCTGGTGGCGAAGGAACGCGCGGCGAAGGTTGCGGGGTAAGGCCTCGCGCTTCTCGCTTCGGCAGAAGGGAAACGCCTCCGCTTGCGGCTTGCGTCGCCTCGGTCGAACATGCACCCATGGCCGCACTCCCCTCACCCGACGCCGACGGCCGCCGCCTCAGCCTGCTGAGCGCCAATATCCAGGCGGCCGGAACGACGCGCAGTTATAGCGACTACGTCACGCGGCCCTGGAAGCATGTCCTGCCGCATCGCGACAAGCGCAACAACCTCGACACCCTCGCCGACCTGGCCGCGAAGTT
>JBKJTK010000217.1:0-12971 GCA_046590875.1 Chiayiivirga sp. | reverse complement strand
GCTGCCGGTGTACGGCGACGGGCGCAACGTGCGCGACTGGCTGTTCGTGCTCGACCATTGTTCGGCGATCCGCGCGGTGCTGGAGCGCGGGCGGGTGGGCGAGGTCTACAACGTCGGCGGCGATGCCGAGCGCGAGAACCTCCATGTGGTGCGGACGTTGTGCGCGTTGATCGATGCACGTCGTCCGCGGGCCGATGGCATGCGCCGAGAGGACCAGATTACCTACGTCAAGGATCGCCCCGGCCACGACCGCCGCTATGCAATTGACTCTTCCAAACTGCAACGCGAACTGGGCTGGACCCCAAGCGTGAACTTCGAGGACGGTATGGCGCAAACCGTGGACTGGTATCTGGCGAATCAGCCCTGGTTACAGCGTGTGCTCGACGGCAGCTATCGCATGGAACGCATTGGGGTGAACGCGTGACGCGCAAAGGCATCATCCTCGCCGGCGGCTCCGGCACCCGGCTGTATCCGATCACCCAGTGCATCAGCAAGCAACTGCTGCCGGTGTACGACAAGCCGATGATCTATTACCCGCTCAGCACCCTGATGCTGGCGGGTATCCGCGAGGTGCTGATCATCAACACGCCGCACGAGCAGGTGTTGTTCAAGCAATTGCTCGGCGATGGCGCGCAATGGGGCATGACGATCCGCTACGCGGTGCAGCCCCGTCCCGATGGACTGGCGCAGGCGTATCTGATCGGGCGCGAGTTCCTCAACGGTGAGCCGAGCTGCCTGATCCTGGGCGACAACATCTTCTATGGCCATGGCTTCAGCGAGCAGTTGCAGCGTGCGGCGAGTCACACGCAGGGCGCCACGGTGTTCGGTTACTGGGTACGCGATCCGGAGCGCTACGGCGTGGCCGAGTTCGACGCCAGCGGCAAGGTGATCGGCCTCGAAGAGAAACCCGCCAAACCGAAATCGAACTACGCCGTCACCGGCCTGTATTTCTACGACGGCCGCGCCAGCGATTTCGCCGCGCAACTCACGCCTTCGCCGCGCGGCGAGTTGGAGATCACCGACCTCAACCGCTGCTATCTCGACGACGGCAGCCTGCGCCTGGAACAACTCGGTCGCGGCCACGCATGGCTGGATACCGGCACCCACGAGTCTTTGTTGCAGGCGGGCAACTTCATTGAAACCCTGCAGGCGCGACAGGGCTTGCAGGTGTGCTGCCCGGAGGAGATCGCCTACTACAACGGCTGGATCGATACGGCCCAGTTGACCGCGCTGGCCAAGCCGCTGGCGAAGAATGGCTACGGGCAGTATCTGTTGTCACTGATCGAACACGGTGTCGCGCGATGAAAATCCACGAAACCGATCTGCCGGGGTGCCTGGTGATCGAGCCGCGTGTGTTCGGTGACGAGCGCGGCTACTTCTACGAAGGCTGGAACCGGACGCGTTTCGCCGCCGCGGGTATCGAAGCGCAGTTCGTGCAGAGCAACGTGTCGCAATCCACGCGCGGCGTGTTGCGTGGTCTGCATTACCAGTGGCCGAATCCCCAGGGCAAGCTGGTCAGCGTGCTGGAAGGCGAGGTCTACGACGTGGCAGTCGATATTCGTCGGGGCTCACCGCACTTCGGTCGCTGGACCGCAGCGATGCTGACGGCCGAAAACAAGCGTCACTTCTGGGTCCCGGAAGGCTTCGCGCACGGGTTTGTCGTGGTGTCGGAGCGGGCCACGTTCACCTACTTGTGTACTGCACCCTACGACGCGCCATCGGATGCGGGCATCCGCTGGAACGACGCCGCGATCGGCATCGACTGGCCGGTGACAAACCCTTTGTTGTCCGGCAAGGACGAACGCGCGCCGTTCCTGGCCGAGGTGGTGCCCGAGCGCCTGCCGGTTTTCGTCGCATGAAAATACTGCTGTTGGGCGCGAACGGCCAGGTCGGCTTCGAGTTGCAGCGTGCGCTTGCGCCGCTGGGCGAACTGGTCTGCGCCACGCGTTCCGGCCGCTTGCCGGGCGGCGCGGAATGCGCGCGCGTGGACATCGCCGATGCCGACGCGCTCGATGCGTTGCTCGGGCGCGAGCGTCCCGATGTCGTGGTGAATGCCGCGGCTTACACCGCCGTCGATCGTGCCGAGGACGAACCTGCGGCCGCCGAGGCCGCGAACGCGGAGGCGCCCGGACAACTGGCACGCTGGTGCGAGCAGCGCGATGCGATGCTGGTGCATTACTCCACCGACTACGTCTTCGATGGGCGCGGCACACGCCCGTACCGCGAGAACGACCAGACCACGCCGCTCGGCACCTACGGTCGCAGCAAGCTCGCCGGCGAAGAAGCGATCCGCACCAGCGGCGCGCGGCACATGATCTTTCGCACCGCGTGGGTTTACGCCGCGCGGGGGCAGAATTTCCTGCGCACCATGCTGCGGCTTGCACGCGAACGCGACGCGCTGCGCGTGGTCGCGGACCAGCGTGGCGCGCCAACCCCGGCCCGCTGGATCGCATCGGCCACCGCTTTGGCGTTGATGCGTCAGCCGACCGGACAAACCGATCCGCGACTTGGAACCTTCCATGTGACCGCCGGTGGCGAAACCGATTGGTGCGAGTTTGCCCGCGCGATTTTCGTGGATGCGCTGGCCGCCGGCGTGATAGAACGCGCCCCGCAGGTTGAGGCGATCGTCACCGCCGATTACCCGACCCGCGCTGCACGTCCGTCTTATTCGCGCCTCGACAATCGCCGCCTGTACGATGTCTTCGGCTTGCGCCTGCCGGATTGGCGACGAGGCGTGAGCGAGGTGATGGCGGAGTTGGTGCCGTAACCCGCTTTTCCCCCTCCCCTTCAAGGGGAGGGCCGGGGTGAGGATGGTGTTGCTCCAAAAATGAGCGCAAACACCATCCACACCCAAACATCCCCTTGAAAGACGGGGCTACATTGCAGAGACCTACTCGCTCCCCATGCTGATCCCCATCATCCTCTCCGGCGGCGCTGGCACTCGACTCTGGCCGGTGTCGCGTCAGGCGTATCCCAAGCCGTTCATGGCGCTGGGCGACGGCCAGACCCTGCTCTACAAAACGCTCGAGCGCGCGCTTGCAGCGACAGAGTCGAGCGAAGTCGTGACCGTCACATCGCAGGATCACTACTTCCTCACTCGCGACGAGTACGCGCGACATCCACAGGCGGCGCGCACCCAACACCGCATCCTGCTGGAACCAGCCGGCCGCAATACTGCGCCGGCGATCGTGCTGGCGGCACTCGATGCGCGTGCCCGTCATGGCGAGGGCGCGATCCTGCTGGTGCTGCCGGCCGATCACCTGATCCGCGACGCGGAGTCTTTCGCGCGTGCTGTTCGCGCGTCGGCAACACTTGCGGGCGAGGGCTATCTCGTCACCTTCGGCATCCGACCGACGCATCCGGAAACCGGTTTCGGCTACATCCACGCCGGCGCGCCGATCGCGTCGCGCGGCGGGCACGAGATTGCGGCCTTCGTCGAAAAGCCCGATCGCGCCACGGCGGAGGCGTATCTCGCGGCCGGCGACTATTACTGGAATTCCGGCATGTTCTGCTTCAGCGCGAAGGCCTTGCTCGCCGCTGCCGCGAGCACCTGCCCGGAGGTACTGGCCGCCGCTAGCGCCTGCTTGACAGCCTCGAACCCCGCAGACGACCCGCTGCGTTTCGAGCGCGACACCTTCCTCGCCCAACCCGACATTTCCATCGACTACGCGGTGATGGAGCGCGCCGCGCGCCGAGCCGTCGTGCCGGCCGACTTCGACTGGAGCGACATCGGATCGTGGAAGTCAGTCAGCGAGCTTGATGAACCCGACGCGCGCGGCAACCGCGTGCGTGGCGCGGCTATTCTTGTCGACAGCGATGATTGTTACGTGCAAAGCGAACAGCGCGTAGTGGCCGCGGTCGGTGTGCGCGATCTGGTGATCGTAGACACGGGCGATGCCTTGCTGGTGGCGGATCGCGACCGCGCGCAATCAGTACGCGTCGTGGTCGAGCAATTGCGCGAGCAACATCACAGCGCCGCCACTCACCACCGCACCGTGCACCGTCCCTGGGGCAGCTATACCGTTTTGGAGGATGCCGCCGACTGCAAGGTCAAGCGCCTGACGGTCAAGCCCGGCGGGATACTTTCACTGCAAAGACACCAGCGCCGCAGCGAGCATTGGACCGTGGTCGATGGAACCGCGAAAGTCCGTGTCGGCGACGGCGAAGTCCTGCTGGAGCGCAACCAGAGCACCTACATCCCGATGAACACCCTGCATCGTCTGGAGAATCCCGGCGCACGCGATCTGCACTTGATCGAAACCCAATGCGGCGATTATTTCGGTGAGGACGACATCGAGCGGCTGGAGGATGTGTACGGTCGCACGTAGATCAGATAGGCGCCAAGCAAGTCCTATAGAGTGGACCGAGCACGGCGAAAGCGTACGCGCGCGGCGCGCGAACTTGATCTGCTGCGCCGGCTCGATACGCACGAATGGAGATGTGCTCCCGAGCAAGCTCGCCTCTACGGGCTTGGCGTAGTTCGGCGGCGGTTCCGCGTCAGGCGCCACATCGCGCCGTGGGCCGCACGACAGGTCGGTCTCGGCCGGCAAACGGCGAAATCAATTGTGACGAATCGCCGGGCTCCGCTTTATCGACGGCACCGGTGGCGCACAATGCCGACGCAAGTGCGCGGGCAGGCACGGCTTTGTCCCAGCGTTGTCCGGACGACGTTCCCTCTCGTGAATCCGGTGCCTGGGGTATTGGGTGGGGCCTCGTTCGCATAGGTGGTTCTAACTGGCGTTGCTAACCCTTGATTGGGTAAGGATGGGCTCGGTGCAGGTTCGCAACTTTCGGCAACGGGTTCGACCGCTTGGGGTGACCACGAGCGGACGGACGAAGGCGCGCGTTTTTCGAAACAGAGGGGAAAGGCATGACGTCGCTTAAGTTGGGTGCACTCGGGCTGGCGCGCGCCGCGCTGCAGCTGTTGATCGGCTTGTCGGCGTCGGCGCCGGCCTGGTCCGCACTCACTGCTACACCCCTCACCTGGAACATCGTCGGCCTCGACAGCAACACGCCCACGACTGGGCCGCAGTTCTTTCCGGTCGGGGCGCGAATTTGCAGCACCGTCGCCACCGTCAACGTACAGGTCGATTTCGTCTGGGACTCGGCCAATCCGAACGTCAACCTGCGCGCCGGCTCGCTTGGCCAGGTCATATTTCCGAGCATCGCGGCTGGGGACTGCGCCGACGCCTACTTCGAGGTCGAAGTCACGCGCGTGCCGGCGGCGTTCGATACCGCGCGCAGCTACCACATCCTCGCGACCGACTTTTCCGGCGCGGCGTCGACACCGACGCCGCGCGAGTTGTACGTCGAATACCTGGTGTCGCAGGCGCGCAACTCGATCACCAGCGTGCTGTTCGGTCCGGTCGGTGGTCCGCTGACGGCGGTGCCGCCGGGCGGAGCGATGAATCTGGTGGTCGGCAATGAATACGACATCCGGCTCGAAGGCGGCACCGCCACTGGCGGCTACGAACAGTTCGCCGCCTTCATCAACTTCAGCAACGCGATCTTCCGCATCGTCGATGTCAGCACCACCTACGCGGTGGTCGCGCCGCCGCGCGTGGTCAGCCCGAACGACCGCCTCTACGCCGACGCCTGCCTGTGGGAGAACAATCCTTCCAGCCCCAACTACCGTGCCTGCCTATCTACGGGCAAGGCCGGGGGCGCGCCGATCGCGACCACCTACACAATCCGCATCATCGGCGGCGGCGGCACCAGCCAGACGCTCAATACGTTGCTGTACGACTTTTCTGGTTCGAGCTACCACTACAACGCCGACTTCGGTGTCGGTGCGCGCATCGCCAACATCATCGATCCGGCCAGCGCCGGCATCGCCAAGGCGTTCCTGCCGGCCACCACGAATGTCGGCGGCGTCTCGACGCTGCGCATCACGTTGAGCAATCCGAATGCGGGCGCGTTGTCGGGTTACAACTTCACCGACACGCTGCCGGCGGGAATGACAATCGCGAATCCGACCGCGCTGTCGACCAACGGCTGCGGCACGCCAGTGTTTACGCCCGCACTGGCGCCCGGTGCCAGCGCGATCAACTTCTCCAACGGAACCGTTGCGGCGAATTCGAGCTGCGTCATTTTGGTCAACGTCACGACCGCGTCCAGCGGCGCATTCCTCAACACCACCAGCAATCTGTTCGTCGGAGCGGTGGATACCGGCAATTCCGCGTCGGCCACGTTGTCGGTCAACAACCTGCCGCCGCCACCGGCGTGCACGCCGAACATCGAGCTGGCGCGCTGGGACATGAACGTGGCGCAAGGCACCGGCGTGCCGCCGCCGTTCACTTCCAAGCGCAGCAACGTTGCGACCGCGGTCAGCAGCTTCACCGCCGCCGCCGGTGCGACCAACACGATCAACACTGCGACCGGTTCGCCGACGGCGAACTCGTGGTCCGGCAGCGGCTGGGCCTCGGACTTGGGAGCCGTCCCGACGGCGACGACCGCGTCCTTCTTCGATTTCACGGTGGACAGCAGCCAGTACAAGAGCAATCCGGCTGAGCCGGTGCGCATCACGTTCAACGTCAATCCGCTCATCAACTGGGCCAATCCCAGCAACAACGAGGTCTATATCCATCGCCAGGTTGACGGCGGTGCGTTCTCAACCAGCCAGAGCCTGGTCGACCGCGCAGTCTGGACCATGGGACTGACGGCGCTCGCGCCCGGCGTGGGTGATCTCACCACTTTCCGGATCAATGCCAGAGGCCGCAGCAACGGACAGCCCACTGCGCCGCTGCTGATCGACAGCATCGTATTGACCGGCTGCGGCGTGCCCGACCACCCCAGCCTGACGAAGGGATTCGCGCCCAACCCCATCGGGGTCGGCGGCGTCTCGACGCTGGCCTTTACCCTGACCAATCCGAACAGTCTCGCGCTGACTCAGGCGGCGTTCGCCGACGCGCTGCCGACCGGCGTGCAGGTGGCGGCGGTTCCCAATGCCATCAGCACGTGTGGCGGCACCTGGGCCCCGAGCGCCGGCGCGACGAATCTGAACTTCAGCGGCGGCACGATCCCGGCCGCGGGCAGTTGCACCGTGCAGGTCGCGGTGACCGCGACCACGCCGGGTCCGAAAACGAATGTCAGCGAGTCGATCTCGACGCTGCAGACCGGCACCAACATCGGGCCCACCGGTGCAGCGACAGCGACCCTGACCGCGCTGGCCCCGCCGTCGATCGACAAGACCTTCGCGCCGAATCCGATCCTCGCCGGGGGCGTGTCGACGCTGACGTTCGTGATCGTCAATCCGAATCCGGATCACCCGATTGCGTCGATCGCCTTCAGCGACACCTTCCCGGTCGCCCCGGCCGCATTGCTCGTGGCCCCGCCCCCAAACGCGTCCACCACAGGTTGCGGTGCGCCGACGTTCGCACCGGTGGCAGGCGCAGGCTCGATCGCGTTCAGCGGTGGCAACATCGCCGCCGGGGGCACCTGCACGGTGAAGGTCGACGTGAGCGCGCCGGTGGTAGGCAGCTACTTCAATACATCGACCGTCGTCTCTCACATCGTGGCGGCCGCAACATTCAACGGCAACAGCGCCAGCGACACGCTGGGAGTCGTGCCACCGAATCCCAGCGCGGCTCTGCTCAAGCAGGTCGGCGCGACGCCGACCGGGCCTTGGCTCGACTACCTGTCGGTCGCGGCCGGCGCTAATATTTTCTACCGCATCACGGTCGAGAATACCGGCGACGTGGTGCTGAATTCGGTCGCGATCACGGATCCGAGCTTTCCGACACTGAATTCGATGTGCAGCTTCCCGACGTCGCTGCCGGTCGCGGATTCACTCGACGAAGGTCACATCGCGAGCTGCATCTTCAACACCGTTACGCCGATCACCGCCGCGTCGGGCACGACGGTCAATACCGCGACCGTCAATGCGACCGGCGCCGCCACGCCGGTGAGCGACAACGATCAAGCCACCTACGCCAGCACCGGCCTGACCCTGACCAAGTCAGCGACGCCGACCACTTACAACGGTGCGGGCGAACCGATCGCCTACTCGTTTCTGGTGACGAATTCGGGTTTCGCAATTCTCAGCGGGCCGGTGACGATCGGCGACCCGATGCTCACGGTCACCTGTCCGGCCCTCACCACGGTCGGCGACCTCGACGAGTTTCTCGATCCGGGCGAATCGGTCACGTGTAGCGCGCCCTACCTCACTACCGCCTTCGACGTCGGCACTGGGAGCGTCACCAACACCGCCACCGCGTCGGCCGGCGGCACCACCTCGCCGCCGAGCAGCGCCACGATCACCACGCCCACCGCAGATCTGCTCGTGATCAAGACCCTGGACTCCGCTGGTCCGTTCGCACCGGGCGGCATCGTCAGCTTCACCGTCACCGTGACGAACCTGGGTCCGAGCGCGGCCTCGAACGTGTCGGTCAGTGACAGCGACACCAATCTGACGGTCGTCTCTGCAGTCAGTGCCGACTTCACCTGCCCGGGCAATGCATTCCCCTGCACGCGGGCGAGCCTGGCGAGTGGCGTCAGCGCCACCATCACCGTGGCCGCGACGATCGACGCGCTGGGCACGTTTGGCAACACCGCGACTGCCACCAGCACGACACCCGACCCGGTTCCGGGCAACAACAGTGGGACCGACAGCGGCAGCACGTTGTCGGCTGACGTGTCGGTGGTGAAGACGTTGACGACCGTTGGCCCGTACACGATCGGACAGTCGATCACCTACAGCCTGCTTGTCGCCAACGCAGGGCCGTCGACGGCGACTTCGGTGCAGGTCACCGACACGCCGACGAATCTCACCATCACCAACGTCAGCGGCGGCGGCTGCGCGGCATTGCCATGCACCATTCCGAACCTGGCCAGCGGCGCGAGCACGACCGTCACCGTGACCGCAACGATCGCTGCCGCAGGTGCGTTCGATAACAGCGCGTCGGTGTCGGCGATCGAGACCGATCCGCTTCCGGCGAACAACACCGACAGCAGTGGCAACGGTGGAGTGGCGGGTTCCTCGGCGGACGTGTCCGTCGTCAAGACCTTGACGACCACGGGCCCGTTCACGGTCGGGCAATCGATCACGTACAGCTTGTTCGTCGCCAACGCGGGTCCGTCGGCCGCGACCTCGGTGCAGGTCACCGACACGCCCAGCAACCTGACCATCACCAGCGTCAGCGGCGGCGGTTGCGCCGCGCTGCCGTGCACCATTCCGAGCCTGGCCAACGGTGCGAGCGTAACAATCACGGTCACGGCCACGATCAACGCAGTAGGTGCTTTCGATAACCGTGCGACGGTTGCAGCGACCGAACCGGATCCGGCCCCCGCGAACAACACCGACGACACCGGCAACAACGGCACGGCGGTTTCGATCGACGCCGTAAACGACACGCCTGCGGCTATTCCGGCAACGGGTGGTTCTACGCCCTCGGTCATCGCAAACGACACCATCAACGGTGGCACCCCCGCCGTAATCGGTACCAATGTGTCGTTGACTCCAGGCGCGGCGCCGACGCCGGCTGCGGGCAGCATCACAATGAATCCCGATGGCACGATCACGGTCGCCGCCGGCACCACGCCGGGCAGTTATCCGTATCCGTACACGATCTGCCGTCTCCCGCCGAACGAAACGGTGTGCGACACGGCCAACGCGACGGTGATCGTGGGCGACAGCGCCGACCTCTCGGTGACCAAAGTTGCCAACACGCTTGCGCCATCCGTCGGCAGCAACGTGACCTTCACGCTGACGTTGAACAACGCCGGTCCTTCGAATGCGACTGGCGTCGTGGTCAATGATCTGCTCCCGGCCGGCTACACCTTCGTGTCGGCGACGCCGAGCCAGGGTTCGTACGTCAGTGGCACCGGGGTGTGGACGGTCGGTAGTCTCGCCAACGGCGCGAACGCGACACTCGCGATCGTGGCGACAGTCAACGGTAGCGGTCCGTACTCGAACACCGCAACAGTGAGCTCTAGTACGCCCGATCCGGATCCGAGCGACAACAGTGATACGGAAACGCCGGTCCCGGCCGGAGCTGCGGACCTGGGCATCGTCAAGACCGTCAACAACATTACGCCGACGGTGGGCAGCAACGTCTCCTTCACGTTGACGTTGACCAACACCGGCCCGTCGAACGCGACTGGCGTCGTGGTCAATGATCTGCTCCCGGCCGGCTACACCTTCGTGTCGTCGACGCCGAGCCAGGGTGCGTATGTCAGTGGCACAGGGGTGTGGACGGTGGGCAATCTCGCCAACGGCGCGAACGCGACACTTGCGATCGTGGCGACAGTCAACGCGAGCGGTCCGTATTTGAACACCGCGACGGTGACCTCGGGCACGCCTGATCCGGATCCGAGCGATGACACCGACACCGAGACGCCGATTCCGGTCCCCGCAGGGCAGGCCGATCTGGCGGTGCTCAAGACCGGCCCGGCAACCATTTCACGCGGACAGAATCTGACCTTCACCATCCGGGTGGAAAATCGCGGCCCCGGTGTGGCGGTCAACGCACGCCTGACCGACCCGACGCCCGCCGGACTGGTGTTCGTTTCGACCGCGGGCGCTTGCAGCGGCCCCTTCCCGTGCGCACTTGGCAACATGGCGAGCGGTGAGATTCGCAATCTGACCGCGACCTACTTCGTGCCTGCGGATTACTCCGGTCCGAGCATGATCGTGAACACCGTGAATGCACTGAGCGACTCGCAGGATCCGACCCCGGGCGACTCGGCATCCTCCAGCAGCGTGCTGGTGCCGGCGGGGGTGCCGTCCTTCAGCGCGCCGGCGATCATTCCGGTCGATGCGCGTTGGGCGTTGCTGTTGCTCGCCGGTTGGGTGATGTTGATCGCGGGTCGCCGAATCGAGCGTTGATGCGGCGCGAGGTGTTCGCGCGACGCCGTGTCTCCGTTCACCCGCGTTGAGACGACCACGTTGCTGGTCGATCTCGCCGCGGGTGCGCGCGACACGCGCTGTCCGCCGGAGCGCACCGAGGCGATGTTTGCGGCGCTCGACAAGGCCGGCAACAAGCCCGAGGGCATGATGATCCCGAGCGGTGAGATTCACAGCTTGAACAAGGAAGAGAACAACCTGAAGCTCTATACCGAGATGCTGGCGTTCTTCGAGCGGCACATCGGCGCGACGACATGGCCGCGGTTGCGCAGGCTTCAGGTGGGATTCGCTGGGGGCCTGATAGCAGACTTCACGCTTCCGTGTCCGACGTCACTGTTTCGCTCACACGTCGCCAGAAATCTGCCGTTTGTATGCCGATCTGGTGCACTCAGTTCGCGTGGTTCGCTCGGCGTTCCTGGGAGAAGTTGCGTGCAGACACAAAAGTTTCGTTGATTCCGAGCACTTAGTGGCAATTGTTCACGAACAATTTACGTGGTCCGACTAACATGCTGCTAACGACAGCGGCCGGGAAACGACGGTAGACGCTGGCGGCCGCAATTGACACAGGACACGCAATGAAAGCCATCAGGTCATCCGCGAATCCCGCGGACGGGCGAAGCGCGCGTGGTGTCTGTCCCGATCGGGACCCCCCGGTTGTGGGAATGCGATCGATAGGTTTTGTGCGGCTGATACTGGGCGGCTTGCTTGCCGCGGGCGCGTCCCTGGCGCAGGCAGCGCTGACGCTCACCCCGATCTCCTGGGATGTGGTGGGCCTCGACAGCAACCGCCCCCTGACCTCAGGGCCGAACCTCTTCCCGATCGGGGCCCGGGTCTGTACCAATGTGGCGGCGACCAACGTCCAGGCCGCCCTGCTGTGGGACGATCCTGTCGCCACCTACATCGACACCCGCGTCGGATCGCTGTCGACCTTGAACTTCGGCAACCTGGCGGCCGGCCAGTGCGTGGATGCGTATTACGAGATCGAGATTACGCGCGACGTCAATGCGTTCGGGCAGTCGCGTGAGTACCACATCGCGGCTTCGGCTGGCGGAGGCGTGACTGGCAGTACGCCGCAGCCGCGTCAGATCTACGTCGAACGACTGGTCTCGCAGAACCGCAACTCGACTACCGGGATTCGTTACGGCCAGCAGGCCAATGGGTCGGATTGGCAAACCTTGGGGGCGGGCGGTTCCATCGCGCTGGCGGTGGGACAGTCCTACTTTATCGAGCTGACCACCAGCACCGCCACGGCCTACGAGCAGATCGAATCGTTCATCACGCTGTCGAACACGATCTTCCAGGTGTTGGGAGTTTCGACGACCTACAGCAACAACTCCTCGGGTGGGCAGGTGGCGAACCCGAATCCCCGCCTCTATGGAGACGGGTGCGTCTGGGACAGCGACCCCAATAGCCCCAACTATCTTTCCTGCCTGGACGACGGCAAGGTCGGCGGAACGGTCACCACCGTCTACCAGATCAGCATCATCTCCGGCGGCGGCGACCAGATTGGCCTCGAGGCGCTGATCTACGATCTGTCGGGCGGCAGCTACCACTACAACGCGGATTTCAGCGAGTCGCCGGGCAACCTGGTGACCTACGACCCGGCCAACTCGGGTTTCTCCAAGCGTTTCGCCCCGGCCACCATTGCGCCCGGCGGTACCTCGCGCCTCATCTTCACCATCACCAATCCCAATCCGGTCCCGTTGTCGGGTTACAGCTTCATCGACAACCTGCCCGCGGGCGTACAAGTCGCGCCGATCCCGAACGCGTCGACCACCTGCGGAGGGATTTGGAATCCAGGCGCGGGCGCCACCACGCTGGCCTTCGACATGGACGTGAACAACCCGGCTCATGTCATCGGTGCCAACAGTTCCTGCCTGGTGATCGTGAGCGTCACGGCCGCTTCGCTTGGAAGCTACAACAACGTCTCCGCCAACCTGTTTTTCCAGGGGCAGGACACCGGCAACAACGCTACGGCGACACTTACGGTGAGCAACGCCACACCCGCCGCGTGCGTCGTCGGGACGGAGTTGGCTCGCTGGACCATGCAGCAGGCCGGCGTCAGTGCCCCGCCGGGAGAGTTCTCGCGGCATGCCAGTGTGTCCGACACGGGGACGTTCTCGACCTA
>JBKJTK010000172.1:0-3099 GCA_046590875.1 Chiayiivirga sp. | reverse complement strand
CAGGAATTATTGTTCTCAATGGTGTCGCGCCTGCAGCGGCCGGTCTGGGTCAAGGCGCTGCGCGAGTCGGGTCTGCCCGAAGACGAAGTGCAGGTCGCCTGCGATCGCATCTCGTCGAACTACGCGCCCTGGCAGGAGGCGACCTTTCCCGGGCTGCTTGGCAACGTCGTCGCGGGCCGCATCGCCAACCGCCTCAACCTCGGCGGCACCAACTGCGTCACCGATGCCGCGTGCGCCTCCGCGCTGAGCGCGGTGTCGATGGCGATCAGCGAACTGCAGCTCGGCAACAGCGACCTGGTGATATCGGGCGGCGTCGACACGCTCAACGACATCTTCATGTACATGTGCTTTTCCAAGACGCCGGCGTTGTCGCCCAGCGGCGACTGTCGACCCTTCAGCGACAAGGCCGACGGCACCATGCTCGGCGAAGGCCTCGGCATGGTGGCGCTCAAGCGCTTGGCCGACGCCGAACGCGATGGCGACCGCATCTATGCGGTGATCCGCGGCATGGGCAGCTCGTCCGATGGTCGCTCCAAGAGCGTCTACGCCCCGGTGGCGGAAGGACAGGCCCAGGCCTTGCGTCGCGCCTACGCGTTGGCCGGCTACGGGCCGGACACGGTCGAACTGATGGAAGCGCATGGCACCGGTACCAAAGCCGGCGACGTGGCCGAGTTCGAGGGACTGCGACAGGTGTTCGGCAGCGCCGATCCGCAGCGTCGGCAATGGTGTGCACTGGGTTCGGTAAAGAGTCAAATTGGTCATACGAAGGCAGCGGCCGGCGCCGCCGGCCTGTTCAAGGCCGTGATGGCGCTGCACCACAAGGTGCTGCCGCCGAGTATCAAGATCGACGCGCCGAATCCGAAGCTGGAGATCGAGCACAGTCCGTTTTATCTCAATACCCGCACCCGGCCGTGGATTCGTGGCCGCGCGCACCCGCGTCGCGCCTCAGTCAGCGCCTTCGGATTCGGTGGCTCGAACTTCCACGTGACGCTCGAGGAATACCAGGGCAACGCACCGTGCGCTGAGCGCTTGCCCAGCCGCCGCCACGAGCTGGTCGTGTTGACCGCCGACGACAGCGCTGCGCTGGTGCGCCAGGCGCGCGACATGGCGGGTGGCAAGGACCCATTGGCGCGGGTCGCACGCACGAGCCAGCGCAACTTCAAGGCAGGCACCGCGGTGCGACTGGCGCTGGTGGCCCGTGACCTGGAAGAGTTGGAGTCGCGACTGCTTGCCGCCGCCCTGCGCATCGAAAAAAAACCGGGCGTCGCCTTCGCACTGCCCGACGGCACTGCGTACGGCCTGGGTGCACCCAGTGGAAAGCTGGCCATGGTGTTCCCCGGGCAAGGCAGCCAGTACCCCGATATGGGCTCGGACCTTGCCGTGCATTTTTCGCAGGCGCGTGCGGTCTGGGATCGCGCCGCCGACCTGCCGTTGTCGGCGGAGACCGCGTTGCACGAGGTAGTGTTTCCGCGGCCCGGTTTCAGCGTCGAATCCGCGCAAGGCGACGCTGCGCGTCTCAGCCAAACGCAGTGGGCGCAACCGGCGATCGGCGCCACCGCACTGTCGATGTTGGCATTGCTCCAACAGTGCGACATGCGTGCCGACCTGGTTGGCGGGCACAGCTTCGGTGAAGTTGTCGCGCTGCATGCCGCCGGCGTGCTCAGTGAAGCCGACCTGTTGCAGGTTGCGCGACGGCGCGGCGAGCTGATGGCCGACGCCGCCGCGATCCCCGGCGCGATGACCGCGCTGTCGCAGCCGATCGACGTCGTTCGCGAACTGATCGAGCGCGCCCGCGCCACAGTGGTCATCGCAAACCACAACGCACCGCAGCAGGTGGTCGTTTCGGGTGAGCTGCAAGCGATCGAGGCGTTCGAGGGGTTCCTGTCAGCCAGCAGCGTGGCCTTTCGCCGCCTGCCGGTCGCCAGCGGGTTCCATTCGCAGGTCGTCGCCGGTTGTTGCACTGCGTTCGCGGACTTCCTGTCCGGCATCGCGTTCGCCACGCCGGCTTTGCCGGTGTACGGCAATGCCGGCGCATCCGAGCATGTGGCCGATGCAGACGCGCTACGCGCCGCACTGTCCGCGCAGATCGCGCGACCGGTGCGCTTCGTCGAGATGATCGAAGCGATGTATGAGGCCGGCGCGCGCACCTTCCTCGAAGTAGGCCCGAGCGCGGTACTGAGTGGACTCATCAGTTCGATTCTCGGCGAACGACCGCACGCCGTGGTCAGCCTGGACCGCAAACAAAAGGACGGGGTCGAGTCGCTGCTGTTGGCGCTCGCGCGCCTGGTTGCCGTCGGAGTCGAGCTGCGGCTGGACCAACTGTTCGCAGACGAACGCGAGCCGGCGATCACCGCCAGTCACGGTCGGCCACTGACCCCGATCAACGGCAGCAATGTCGGGAAACCCTATCCACCCGTCGGCGGGGCGCAGGTCCTGCCGGCTCCCAATCCGCCGCGCCCCGTGATCGCAAGCACACCCATCGAGATGTCCGTGAATCCGATTCCCCTCATCGCCTCGGCATCCGAGCCTTCAACGACGACCCACGTTGCGGCCACCGCGGTGCCAAGCGGCGCCTCCGATGCCTGGCTGCAAGCGTTCGCGCACAGCCAGGAACAACTCGCCGACGCGCACATGGCCTTCCAACGCTCGATGTTCGAAAGTCATGCCGCGTTTCTGCAGCTCAGCGAGTACGCGCTGTCCGGACTGGCCACGATGGCGGGCGGACACGTTGCTGTGACCGCCATGCCGCGTCCGATCGCCGCTGCCATGCCACCGATCGCGATGCCCACGGCGACGACCTTCGCTGTGCCGGTCACGATGCCGTCCGCGCCGATGCCGGTGGCGCTGTACGTCGCGCCCACCGCTGCGCCGGTCACGATCACGAGCGCGCCCATCCATGCAACACCAGCGACAGCCGCCGTTTCAGCCATCGATCTCACCACGCTGATGCTGCAGATCGTCGCCGAGAAAACCGGCTACCCAGTCGACATGCTCAATCTGGGCATGGATATGGAAGGCGATCTGGGCATCGACTCGATCA
Organism: Chiayiivirga sp.; assembly: GCA_046590875.1. Classification (GTDB taxonomy): domain Bacteria; phylum Pseudomonadota; class Gammaproteobacteria; order Xanthomonadales; family Xanthomonadaceae; genus JALCLA01. The sequence continues at coordinate 59 of JBKJTK010000172.1, read as the reverse complement.
AGCGCGTGGAAATCCTCGCCGCCATCGATGAGCGCGCCGCGGACTTGCCGAAGTTTGAC